>JALYYZ010000400.1 GCA_030945985.1 Chloroflexota bacterium | reverse complement strand
GGGGAACAACGGTCAGGGCGTCCAGATGGGCGACAAAACGTATTGTTGCCAGGGTTGCGCCATCGGTACAGGCTGCACCTGCTGATAGCCACGTTACCGCGTTAGCCCGTCGCCACCTGCTGCACGGCGCTCGGGCTCCATCGGTATGGCGACGTGGTCGTGGAGTATGACGCCGTTGCCCGTCTGAGTATGCTGCATGGGCTCAGGCCCCCGCAGCCCATGCCGTCGCGGGTACCTCTAGAGCAGCTTCACCGCCCAGCCAGACATGGCTGGGCCTATCTCTCGCCAGCACTGCCACTTGCATGTGGGTACAGCCTTCGCGATCCAGCGGCTCCATGACTGCGCTGAGGGCGAGAGCAGGCGTGTTATTGGCCGCAGAGAGGTGGGCCAGCCAGACCGTACGCGGGCGGCCATCTTGTGCCAATTCTGAGACGAGCCGGGCGGCCTCGGAGTTCGCAAGGTGGCCGTAAAGGCCGGCCACACGCCTCTTGAGAGCAGGAGGATAGCGTCCGCGCCAGAGGCGGTCCAGGTCATGATTCGCCTCCAGCACCAGCAAGTCCGCAGCGTCCAGAGGCTCGCGGATGGATGCAGTCTCGCACCCCAGATCTGTGCATAGGACGATGTTCTTGCCCCCAGCCCCGATCCAAAAGCCCACGGTCTCAGC
The DNA here is from genome assembly GCA_030945985.1 of Chloroflexota bacterium. Lineage (GTDB taxonomy): Bacteria > Chloroflexota > Chloroflexia > QHBQ01 > JADMIH01 > JADMIH01. Next base: position 12,782 of record JALYYZ010000400.1, on the reverse strand, counting down.
AGCGTCGTGAGAGACGGCGAAAGTGCGTACGGTCACGCCCCCGATACCGTCTGAGCCGCCTTTGCCCGCAAGGTATACCTCGTAGCCAACCGGCTGCACGACCTTCTCGGGCAGAGTGCCAAACTGCCGGGCCCCTGCCAGGAAGGTGCCTTCGCTCGCCACCACGGGCAACTTATAGCGCCGCGCCAACACACCGGCGCCGCGCAGGTGATCCGTATGCTCATGGCTGACAAAGAGCGCCGTAAGCTCAGATGGGACGACGCCGCGCTCACGCAGGTAATAGTCCAGCCTACTTGCATTCAGCCCCGCGTCAAAGAGCAGCTTAATCCCCGCCGCTTCCACCAGGAAGGCGTTACCTGAGCTGCCACTCGCCAGCACACTGACCCGTATGCGCGACCTTGCTTCACTCCCCATGGTCTAACAGTAGTACAAACGTTCGTAATTGTCAAGAGGCGGATGTCGGGGTTCTTTTAGCCACTAACCGCCGACCGCTAACCACTCGTCCCCTACTATGGTAAGATTAGGGCTCAGAGAAGGAGTAAACAATGATTCCCGAAAGCATCAGAGAGCGCCTGGACGAGCAGGAGATCGAATTCCTGGAACAGGCGCTGGAATTGTACAACGAGCAAAGCAACCACAACGACCAGCTTCTCGCCGGAGGCATTGCCCGCTCGCTGAGGTGGAGGATGACTGGAGCTGAGCTGAATAAGTTCGTTCGGAGACTTCACAGCAGAGGTTTTGTGCTGGGCACCAAAACCGTGGCCGGTGGTCCCGCATTCTGGCTCGATCCGTCGCTAATCAGCACCGAGTAAGAGGAAAGCTTCTGCGGTATCGAGTCGATTTGGTCCGTGACGAAGCTGCTTTTTACCTCCTGGAGGAGTGGAACCGGCTCCTGCTCAACTCACGCACTGCTATCATCTTTGGCTCCTTTGACTGGAACACCATATGGTGGCCGCACTTCTCGCCACTCAGTTTCCTGGTAAACATGCGCTGGAGCGGCTACGTAAAAGGTTTCGCCCCGTGTGGGCGTCCAGCAGCCATGCCAGGTGCTCGATATGTTCAACATAGAGCAGGCCTGCGCTGAGCATGCGGTCGAGGCGACGAAGAATATAAGTACAGTTACGGCGCGGCAAACCGCAAGAACCTTCGCCTGGTGTACGCCAGCAACAGTTGGCGCGGAACCCTGGCCCTGGGCCTCGAAATTATACGTCTCCGGGTGCGTGCAGCGGTGCGGAAACGAGTGACCAGTGACCAGATATTAGTGGTTGGTGATTGGTGATTAGAAGCTCAATCCCTAATACAGCTTCCAGCGACCTGTTGGGGAATGCACTTCATTTCAAGAACAAACAAACCAAAACCCGCACGATTTTGGTTTGTTTTTCGTTCAAAGGCTCAAAGGTCTCTGCACGCTGCACTATCCGCTATCCACCTTCCTACCTTCCCCTGAACGCTCTGACGTGGCCTCTATCCCGAACTGGCGCAGCCATGAGAGGTCGAGCAGCCACTCATGATTGGAGCGGCGCGACCACTGCTCGAATTGGACTTCTAGATAAAGCTCAACCATGTCCATGCTCCAGCCGTTGACGCGAGCCAGGTGGGCGCGTGCTTGCCCTGCCCTGCCAACGCTTGAGGCGTAGCCCATGTGCTTGGCTTCGTGACAGGCGGGGCAGAGCGCCATGAGCCCGGTCAAACGCTGCACATGCCGCTCGTCGTCGTACTCCCACACCTCATGGCATTCCACGGGGTGCTGTGAGCCCCGCTGCCCACACACTTTGCAGCGGCGGCCCGCCCTCTCGTAAGCAGCGTGTCTCAGTCGGTCCCAGTCTTCCTTACTCAGCTCCGAGCGCAGGTTGGAGAACCAGCAGCTACTGGGCACGAGCTCCACTGTGAGCCGCGTCCGGGGCAAAAGCAACTCTCCATCTTTACCTATCTCGGGTTCAGCTTGCTGAGGCATACCAAAGGGAATAGTGGGAGCATCACCGATCAGCCCCGCCACCTGCAGCTCCTGTAGCTCCCCTAGTAGGCCCTTCTGACGGCAGAGGTGATAGAGCCACCCGTCCTTGTAACCGCGCTTCTCCCTCAGCTTTTCCAGCCCTAACACCTGCCGGTGGCGGGCATCCAATTCTATTTCCATAGCAAAAGTATATCCTATTCCGGCAGCCGTGCGAGGTGCCTAACATCAGTTCCTCTGATATAATCATACCAACCTATGGAACCTATATTCTTCCCCACACAAATTGAATTTCGCGCCTGGCTAGAGGAGCATCACGAAACAGAGCAGGAGCTATGGGTTGGCTTCTACAAGAAAGGCTCCGGCACGCCAAGCATCACCTGGCCGCAGGCGGTGGATGAAGCGCTCTGCTTCGGCTGGATCGACGGCATACGCAAAAGCATAGACGATGTCAGCTACAAGATTCGCTTCACGCCCAGAAAGTCGCGCAGCACCTGGAGCGCAGTCAATATAGGGCGTATGGCCGAGCTAACGAGCCTGGGGCTTGTACACCCCGCCGGGTATCGCGCTTTCGAGCAACGCGTGGACGAGAAGTCATCGATATACGCGTATGAGCAAAGGAAAGCTCCAGCACTCGACGAGGAGCTTGAGCAGCAATTTCGCGCTAACGAGAGAGCGTGGACCTTCTTTCAGGCACAGAACGCCTCATACCGCAAGGCCTCCATCTGGTGGGTCATAAGCGCGAAAAAAGAAGAGACAAGAGCCAAGAGATTTGCCAGGCTCGTAGAAGACTCGGAGCAAGGCCGGACCATACCTCCGCTGACACGCAGCCCCAGGGTATTGTAATGGCTCAGGAAATGAGCACCGACGCGGATGTAATTATCATTGGCGCAGGTCTAGCGGGCCTTGTGGCCGCCGCAGAGATCGCCGACGCCGGCAAGCGTGTAATTATCCTTGAGCAGGAGCCGAGGCAAAGCCTGGGCGGCCAGGCATTCTGGTCGTTCGGCGGCCTCTTCCTTGTCGACACTCCCGAGCAGCGGAGGCTTCACGTGCGTGACTCCCACCAGCTAGCCTGGCAGGACTGGACGGGCGCAGCCGGGTTCGACCGCAAAGAAGACTACTGGCCTCGCAAGTGGGCCGAAGCCTATGTTGCCTTCGCAGCGGGCGAAAAGCGTTCGTGGCTTTTTGCTCAGGGCCTTCGTTTCTTCCCGATTGTTGGCTGGGCCGAGCGTGGCGGCTATAACGCCACAGGACATGGCAACTCGGTGCCCCGGTTTCATGTAACCTGGGGCACCGGGCCGGGCGTGTTGCAGCCGTTCATACGCCGAGTGCGTGAGGCTGAAAAGCGCGGCCTCATCCGCCTGGAGTTCCGCCGCCGCGTCACAGAGCTGACAGTGACAGGAGGCGTGGTGGATGGGGTGCGAGGCGAGATTCTGGAACCGAGCAAAGCAAAGCGTGGTGAGGCCAGCTCGCGTGTTCCCACAGGAGAGTTTACGCTCAAGGCCCAGGCGGTGTTGGTTACTTCCGGGGGAATAGGTGGTGACCAGGACTTCGTGCGCCGGAACTGGCCGGCACGCATGGGCAAAGCCCCGGATGATATGCTCTCAGGCGTGCCCGCACATGTGGACGGGCGCATGATGGCTGTCGCGGAGGCAGCAGGCGGACACCTCATCAATAGCGACCGTATGTGGCATTACACGGAGGGTATAGAGAACTGGAACCCTGTCTGGAACCGGCATGGCATCCGCATCCTGCCCGGTCCATCGTCTCTATGGCTCGATGCTCAGGGTAATCGTCTGCCGGTGCCTTTGTACCCCGGCTTCGACACACTCGGAACGCTCGAGCATATCATGAGGACTGGATACGATTACAGTTGGTTCGTCTTGACCCAGAAGATCATCCGCCGCGAGTTCGCCCTCTCAGGCTCCGAGCAGAACCCTGATTTGACAAGCAAGAGCCTGAGAAAGACAGCCATGCGCGCCCTGGGCAAGGCTGCGCCGGCCCCCGTGGAAGCATTCAAGAAACATGGGGTAGACTTTATTGTCAAAGACAATCTGGCTGACCTGATAACTGGTATGAACGCTCTTACACCGCAACCACTGATCGACGCCGCGGCACTCAAGCGTGAGATCGTAGCGCGCGACCGCGAGATCAACAATCCATTCACTAAGGACGCACAGATTACCCACATTCGAGGAGCAAGGCACTACATCGGCGACAGACTAATTCGCGCCGCCCGGCCACACAGACTGCTTGACCCAGAGGCTGGGCCATTGATCGCAGTGAGGCTGCACATCATCACGCGCAAAACTCTAGGCGGCCTTGAAACCGATCTTTCAGGGAGGGTACTTCAGTCGGGTGGGGAGCCGTTGCAGGGCCTCTATGCTGCTGGCGAAGCAGCAGGTTTCGGCGGGGGCGGCATGCACGGTTACCGCTCCCTGGAGGGCACCTTTCTGGGTGGGTGCATATTCTCTGGGCGCGTAGCCGGTCGGGCCATTGCGGGCCAGATAATCTAAGTAGGGCCGATGCATACTGCGTGCCTGGATGTCAAACTTTATGTAAACGTAACGTAATGAAGTCTAATATCATCTAATGTAATATGTTCTAGAAGATCTTCAGGCGGAGGTTAGGAGGTTCTATGTCTGAGTCCCAGCCCATCAGGCCGGAGGGGAACCTTGAGCACTCCCCTGTGGTTACGAGTAACTCCGCAGGTGGAGACGTAGGGTTCCCTTTAGGGACAGGTAGAAAGCGACTGAGCGCTACGGAGGCAAAGCGACTCCGCGTCAACCTGCTGCGCGTGGCAGGACTGGCCGCGTGCCTGGCCCTGCTTATGGAGACGGTGCTGGTGCTGGGAGGGCAAGCAGTGGCCTCCCTTGCAAGCTTGCTCGACCATGGTCTTTGGCCGTACATGGTGTGTATGGCGGTCGGTATAGGACAGGCCATAGCGGGAGGGTGGCCCCCGCGAGCAGGAGGTTTCGCGGTGATAGCCACTCCTGCGGCCTTTCTTCTCGCCAAGATCATCCAGAAGGGGATGGAGACCCTTCTCCAAAGTTCCGGCGCGGCAAATGCCGGTCCTCTGTTGACAGGTGACCTGCTCTTAGAAGCAGGACTGCGAGCCCTGGAATATGCTGTATTGGCGGCTGCCCTGGCATGGCTCGTCCATCAGGCTTGGGCCGGAGCGCTGGCTCACCTGGGATTAGGTCTGGCAGTGGGTGTTGTCTTCGGGCTGCTGATAGAGCTCTTCTTGAAACCCGCTAGCCTGCTGGGTTGGATAGTTGCAGAACTCATCTTCCCAGCGGGCTGTGCGCTGGTAGTGTTCGCCTCGGAGACATTGAAGCAGCTATTGCCGGAGGAGATGGTGTAGGAGGCGCCTCATGCAATAAGACTACAGGTTTGCCGCCCGCTGTTCAACCCTTTATCCCTCGCTCGGCTGACCGCCGGCTCTTACCCTTGCAAGCAGTGCGGTCAAATCCTTTACCTGGATGCTCTCCAGGCTATCTACCGCCTTTTCAATCTCTCGCAATAGCGCGGCGTCGGCGTGGGGTTCCGAGATGCGCTGGAACTTGCTTACAACCTTCTCGCGCGGCATAGGGCGGGCAAAGAAGCCTTCATAGTCGCTCTTCTCGCATTCCAACTCCTGGCCGTGAGCCAGGTGTACGGTGATCTTGCACGGCATCTCGTCGGGATAGCGCGCCGTATAGGTGTCTAGTACGTTGAACGCGTGTTTGCCGATGTTGGCTTTGGTGCCTACCCTGACCTTCTTGAGAAGATCCTGCACATCCTCGCGTATGATCCGTTCGGGTGTGTATTGCCGGGGCGTTACTTCGCCGTCGAGGATAGCCACGGCCACTATATATGGCAGGCTATGGTCGGCCTGCTCTTTGGAATGTACGTCGTGCTTGTCGCCTGCTTCCTCTCCCTCGCCAATTATAGTGAATGCCTGCTTGAAGATCTCTATATCTATCTTCTCCACGTCTTCAGCAGCGAATGGGTGCTCTTTCTTTAGCTCAAGCACTCCCTCGATTGTGGATTGCGAATGCACTTCCGCGTTGTAGCCCTTGACAGAGGTGCGCAGTACAGCGTTCATATCCTCTTTATCCCACTCGATCTTCGCCTTCAAACCCAGCGCTTCCATGAGGCCGCGCTTGCCTTCCAGCACCTGCAACGGTCCTGTCACCCCGCGCATTCCCAGGAACGCGGTGTTCATCACCCCCTGGGCAAGTATGCACGAAGCCAGTCCCTTCAACTGAGAGAGATAGCCCGAACGGCTCGTCACCAGCCCCTGGAAGATGGTGCCAGCCATGCCGAGAGCATTGGCCGTTTCCTCTTTGGTGCTTCCGAGCGCCCGCGATACACCAGCCGTCATCGAGTAGGCAAGGTGTACTGTATGGTCAAAGCCTTTCTCCTCCACAGGTATCAGGTCGATCAGCTTGATCTCCACAGCATAGGCCAGGGCGAGGCTGGTGAGGAACTCTTTGCCGCTGCAATCGGCGAACTCAGACGCCGCGAGCACCGAGGCGAAGTTGTCGCTGGGGTGGCAAGACTGTTTCTTACCCATGTAGTTGTCCATAAAATCTACGTAGCGCAGGAGTGCGCCGTTATAGAAAGCCGCCCGGTCAGGCGCCGTCTGGCCGCCCCCGATCAGGGTACACGGCCCTCTACCTCCAAACTGCTCTACCTGCGCCTTTACCTGCTGGATGGGGTTCCCATCCAGCGCGGCGAGACAGCACCCGATAGAATCGAGCACCCGCAGCTTCATCGCTGCTACAGCATCATCGGAGAGGTCACTATACTTTCGCTCATCGACAAACTCCGCCAACTCCTCAACGTACGTCTTAGCAGCCATTCTTTCCTCCTGCATACAGTCATGTCCAGCGCACGTACGTCTAGCGTACTCCGTAGCGAGAGGGCAACATCCATGCCATACGCAAGGGGAATCTGCCATGAGCCTGGGGAGCATGTAGAGCACATTTGTATAGGTAGCTCACCTACCTTCTCGATCAACGCTCTGTTCCTAATAGTGCAACTTCATGGACCTTTTAGTTTTTGAAAGTGGAACAAACCAATATGACCCTGCGGGTTTCGATTGGTTTGTTCTTGAAAAGAAGCGCTCTTTCCCCAAGAGGTCACCTTTTGCAAACACTCGGCAGATTAAAGGACTGGATATGCGTACGATTGGTGCTAGCCTATCTTGTTTTATGCCTGACACCCAATGCCGAGGCAAACCGCCGGTGGTTTTGTGGCTGTTTAGAGGGTTATGCGTCAATCGTTGCTTCTTAAAGCTACTCGGTAATTCCCGTCACCTGTACGGAGCGTGGCTGCTCTACAACGAACTCAAATACTACCTCTTGCTTTTGCTGGGGAGCGAGTTGAAGCTTCCATTTCATGATATTGAGGTCGCTCTGCTCTGTGGGGGTAGGAGATGCTTCCTGCAGCTTGACCTTGATCTCTTCGTTGCGCGACACGGGCAGTTGGTCGAACAGGGTGACCTGCGCCGGACTATCGAGGTGGCTGGTGACTGTTATTTTGTAGCCGAAGGCGGTGCGCCTTGTATTGCCTATAAAAGTCTTGCCTATCTGCCGTCCGGTAAGCTCGCGCTCTACTTTTATTCTGTCGTCTACCCCGAGCTGTACTTCCAGTTCGGCCTTTGGTACCACCATCTCCAGGCGGGTTGCGCCTACAAAGTCTGCCCCATGGAAGATATTGGCAGAGCCCGCAAGAAAGATGAAGGGCGAGGAATTAGTGATTTTGGCGCGCAGATACGCTTCTTCGGCTAACCTGGGAACTGTAACATAATCAAGCTGCGCGTCAAGGTCCATCGTTGTGATGGTCGTCTTGTGCGGCGCGCCATCCGAGGGTATAGATACTGGTCGTACTACGCGGTAAGTGACAGCCGCGCCTGAGCTTTCTAGCTCGGCTTCGGCGCTTTGCATCGGGGGCGGGACCGGCTCAGCAACCGCCCCGCCAACAGCAGCATCGCCTGGGGACTCAGACATCGCCATCATCTGCATCGGAGCCGCTGCCCGCTTGTAGACAGCAGGGGGAGTTGGCCTGTACACATCTATGTACCAGGGGTCTAACTCAGGAATGCCGGAGCTTACGGAGGGTCGCGCGGTTGACAAAGAGAGCTGCACGGGCGGCCAATCTTCACCCGACTGCTGGCGCACGTTCGCCAGGTACGTCATTTCAACCCTTGTATCAACCAGTCTGATATCGTATAGAGGCTCCCAGGAGGCATTGTACACGCCGTACATAATCTCAAGCTCCACATCGGCTTCGTCGGCAGTTGCCTCGACGGTGACATAGACCGCACGTGTCGCATGGGTAGCGGGCTGCTGAACCCGTGATAACATATCCTGGAGTGCGGCTATCTGCTCGGCCAGGTCGCGTCGCTTTCTTGCTATTTCGCGGCGCTCGGCGTAAATGGATTGCAGGTCTTTCGTGAGGTATTCAAGCAGCGTATCTATGTTCTCTGTGGTTGCTTTGCCATATGCCGCTGCCCTCGCAAGATTGAGGCCGCTTGCGTCTTGCAAGCCCTTCAGGAAATCCAGCTTTCTCACAACTATCTCGTCGCTATCTGCCAGGCTCTTGTCATCGTCCCTCAATGCCTCCAGTTGGAGCCTCCATTCAGCGACCCTGCCTTCCGGCTGGTCACTCGCGAACTCGGTGGCAACCTCAACGTTGAGAATACGTACATTCGCGCCTTTACCACTTGCCCTCACCGAGTCGTCTTGTAAGGTTACCGGCAGGTTAGGGAAGGTGAGGGTGTGCTCGCCCTGCGAGATGTGCGCTGTGCCTCGCCTTGTGACACGGGCGCGGTCTACGTATACCGTCACCTCCTGGATAGACGCGTTCACTACTGTAATTGCCATTTGTTTTCCTCCTGTTAGGCCGCATGATTGCTGCTTTTTGTGACGGTACGATCTCGGAACATGTACGAACCAAGCGGGTGAAATGCTTCACAGTTCCAGCACGGCGACTGAAGTATAAACCCTGGAGAAAAGCAGCGGGCTGAGAGTTGCGCCCTTCCTCGTGAAATGCGGATGTGTATAACTTTTGCGACTACCTATTGCATCCATCGCCAAAAGGCTGTATACTGAAGCTACTTCAGAGATTTGAGTTTCGGCTCCGAGAACTGAAGGAAAGAAAACTCCCGAGGGTCCGCAAGGTCCGTCTGGAGTTTTTCTTTTTGCCGGGATCCTCCCCATAAAGAGCAGGCAGCACTTTGACCCTGCGGATGGCATCACCGCCCGACCTGTGAGCTACTACCCTTTCTTCACGTGACCTTCTCCGCTGAACCAAAATATGGAGGCAACTATGAGCATGCTGCCAGACGCGTTGCGGGCGAGGGCCAACCAGGATATAGATACTTTTCTTCGTCAGGTGCCAATCTTCGCCAGGTTGCCGGAGGGTCGACGGGCTGAGGTCGCTGCCGGCTTGGAGCAGCGGCACTTCACTCGCCACGAGGTTATAGCCTCGCAGGGGGCGCCGCTCAACAGTGTATTCTTCGTGAAGAGTGGCATCGTAAGCCAGGCACGGCGCTCCTCTATCACCGGAGACGTAGACATACTCGCCTATCTGAGGCATGGGGAAATGATAGGTGAGGTCGAAATGCTGACCGGCTTGGGAAGTGTGGCCGGATCGACCGCCACTGCCACTACCGAAGTCGATCTGCTGGTGATGAAGCGACAGGACTGCCTACAATTACTGGAAAACGATGCAGGCGCGGCGCTCGAACTGTCGCGCGGGCTCGCGCAGCGTCTTGCAGTCGCCAATGCGCGGCTGAGCAACAACAATGGCCTGGATAACCGCGTCTGGCTGGTGACCGGCGGACCGGGCAGCGGGGTCACCACGCTCGGGCTTGCCATGTCAACGGCGCTGGCTTCTTCAACCCAGGAACCGACAGTATATGCTGAATATCCGGACAGCACTCGCCTGGCTGCTGGTATGGAGCACGTCGGGGATGCCGAACTTTTCAAGCACCCGAGCGGCTTCGACGTCTACCTGCCGAGCATTGAGCGCGAAACATTGCCCGCAGTACGCACCGCGCAGTTTACTGATTACCTGACGCGCAACTATGCTAACATTGTTGTCGGCCTGACAGGCGAGATAAGCGCTGATCTAGCATACTTGTTCGAGCGTGTAGATCAGGTCGTTACGGTGACAACGCCTGACGCAACGGGCAAAGCGTATCTCATTGAGCTTAGCGGGCGGCTCAGGACGGCAGTACAGTCGGAGCGGACGGTCGTCTACACCGTTGTCAACCGGCCGGGGGTAGAGTACTCCGGTATGCCTACCCCTGAGTACGCCGACTTCAACATAGCATTTGTGCCTAAGATCGCCGAACTGATTGAGCAAGCGCTAGCATCGTCGCCGGCATTCGCAGGGCACGCGGCAACGCTGGCCGACCGTCTCAGGCGCACCAACCAGATCGGCCTCTATATCCCCACCACTATGGACGTTGATCAGAAGCTGGATACGTCAGGTCAGGTAAAGCGGACGCTGGACTTCCTGGGCGATCTGTTCGGCGGGGCCACCAGCGATGAGGCGCAGGGGGTCTGGAAGAGCGACGAGTCGGGGCTGGTGGGCGAAACGGTCTATATCGTGACCAGCTTCGTCACACGCGCCGACCTCGACCGCCATCTGCCTCATATAGTGGACTATCTTGAGGGATTGAAGCTAGAGTTGAAGCAAGAGGCCATGGCAATGGAAATTAATGAGAAGTTGATGCTTATCTAGTACAGCTTCATGGACCTTGTAACTTTTCAAAGTGGGACAACAAATCAAAACACGCCGTGTTTTGATTTGTTGTCTTCGGAACTGAGCGCTCTTTTCCCATATCTTCCGTGGTGAGTAAGAGGGTTCGCACTCTCTTCGATCGGGTAGTTCAACAGCGTGAACCTTCTGCACTACAGCGGCGTGCCAACATAAACGTTATCGCGTCAGTAAAGTCTTCTGTGGCAGTTATGTTATGTAGCCGGAAGAGGCTGCACGTTCCAGCGTCAAAGGTTGTAGATACGTGCTGAGAGGGCATGTTTCTTCCAGCGGGATGGTGTGTGCAACTCAGATGTTGATGCTGCACTTGTGTAGTTCAAGTCTTAGCTGGGAGAGTATAGGAGGAACTAGAGATGAGGAAAGCGGTACTATTGGCAGTAGCCTTACTGGCTTTGTTGGGGGTCTCGGGCGCAACTGCGCTCGCTGACGGGCAGACCACTACCGATACCATGGTGGAGCAGAATAACTCAGGACAGTCTGGTACGGTCCGCTTCACTCTCAGCCCGGATAACACAACGCTGACCGTGGAGATCAACATCTCGGGCGGCTCCTCTGTGCCGCAGCCAGCCCACATACACAAAGGCAGTTGTGACAATTTGGATCCAAAGCCCTTCTACCCGCTGAACAACGTTGTAGACGGCAAGTCTGTGACGGTTATCACAGAAGCCGACGTGAAGAGTCTGGACTACGAGTCGTCTAACCAGTTCGCTGTCAACGTACACAAGTCAGCAACCGAAGTCTCGACCTATGTGTCGTGCGGCGATATCGTATCAGGTGGAAACGTAAACACAGGGGGTAGCACCGGCGCAGTAGGTATGCCCAGGACCGGCAACCATGATTATGCCAGCACGCTGGGAGCCGCCACACTCCTAGCGGTACTCTCTATAGGCGCTGGAATGTTGATCACTCATACTCGCCGCAGGATCTAAGCACCTCCAGGAGCCAAACAATACAGAAGAGCGGCTCAATGTCGAGAAGCGACTCCCTTCCTGATATAGGCTGGATGTGTATAACTTACAAGCCTGCCTATTGTATCCATCTATAAACGGCTGTATACTAAGGCTACTTCAGAGATTTGAGTTTCGGCTCTAAGAACTGGAGGAAAGAAAACTCCTGAGGGTCCGCAAGGTCACTCTGGGGTTTTTCTTTTTGTGTTGGGTCATGAGGTGGAGCAAGCCTGACGCGCTATGATGCAGGCTTGCACTTGCTGCTATGCCGGGCCCAGCCGGGATTCTGCCGCAGCCGACAGGGCGCAATACTCATCCACCAGCCCAGACGTTCGAGGGCTCTTTGGGGAATAGGATTGGCAACAGGGCACGGGCGCTATCGGTGGAAGCCGAGCAGTCGGGAAAGGCGTGCTGCAGCTCTTCCAACGACCGGAAGCCGAATAGTAACTGTAAGAAAGTGAGGTCGGGGAAGGCTGCGTCTCCCTCTTCCACGCGGTCGGGTTTCCACGATTCTACGGAGATGCCACCACCCTGGAAGTGAAGGAGAAGGCCGCTGCGATAGAAGTTGAGCTTTAACTCACCCGTGTAGCCCGCCTGTGGTGAGCGGGCAAGGCGGCCTTCCAGGGCAGCAGCTATATGGCGCACAAACAGAGGCAGATCGGGTACGCGGATGTACCATGCGTAGGGCTTGCGAACCCCAGGCAGCCGGTCTGGGATTGTTTCGTACACGGGGTGCCACTCGCCCAGTGCGAATGGTATCAGAGCGAATTCCCCACCGTCGCGCTCCCTGAATTCTTCTCCCGTGGCGTCCAGGTAACGCATGATGCTTGGGGTTACGGCGAGGAAAGAGGTCCTCTCCGCCACCTCGTAGAGACGTGCAGCGAGGCCGTTGCCCCACAGCTTTCGCGAGTGTGCAAGCACGCCAACCGGCTCACCTTCCGGCGTGACGATCACTCGCAACTCAATGCGGAAGTCGCTCTTCTCGCTGCGCCCCGCGATGTCGTAGCGCCAGAGCGCCTCATTACGAACGGAAGCCAGCAGCGAGCGCGAGGTCGCCCGGCTGTACATGGCTGCTATAAATGGGATGTCCTCCACAGTGGCCTCTCGGA
>JALYYZ010000386.1 GCA_030945985.1 Chloroflexota bacterium | reverse complement strand
GTCACCAGGTCCCGCAGGCTTTGTGCCGCCCTTTGCGAGCTTCGACATCGGTACCTGGATGGCGATCGACTGCACATTATATCCCTTCAGACCGTCCACGCCGCCGCCCATGTTGCCGGGCAACTTACGAATGGTCAGAAGGTCAAAGACGTTAAGGTCGACGAAGAAGGGATCATCAGCCTGACCAGCGAATACCTTACCATTGCCATCACCCAGATCCTGGATGGCCGCGTTTGAGAGGGCCTCGTAGTTAGGCGTAGACTTAGCGCCTACGTTTACCGGCGGGGCTTTTAGCTTATCACCGATAACAGTCGGCTTGCCATCATCGAAGCGCGTCACACCATAGAATTGCTTGACGTTCCAGTTCGGGCTGTCAATGCTCTCAATAGGTCCGGTGTTGTACAGGAAGGTGTTCGGGTTGCCGATCTGCGTATTGAATTTAAACTGATACTGGATGTGCGGCTGCGCGTCGCCCACGTTGTCGATGTTGATGTTGTATACAACATTGTCATCGAACTTAAAATAGTTCGGCCCACCGGCGGGCTCCTCGAAAGGCCAGAAATCAGCGATGATCGTGACCGTGTCAGGCTTGTCAGGACTGACAAACGCGTAGACATCAGTATTGTCCGCAGGCGGATCGTCCGCGATCATCGGGGCTTCACGGTGGCTGGAGGCATAAGCACCGGAAGGGTGCAGCCCGAAGGCCGATAGGCCCGTTACCAACAGACCCGCGAGAGCCAGGTTTAGCTTCTTCGTACTATCCATAGTTTCTTGTTTCCTCCTATACCTCGTACGAGGTACAAAGCATGTCTGCATGTCTGCCTATCTGTCTGTGCTTAGCTTACTGCAACAACCTCAGCAGATGATCCACGGGCCGGTTTATCCATATGCGGCTGAAGACCATGCTGTGCAGGTCTGAAGTTCAGTAATCCGTAGCTGAGATTGTCGCCTCACTTACATCACCTCCCCAAGTGAGCCGTCACAGGTATACAAAACTGGCCTGTCAGACATTTTAGCACGCCTGATCCAACCTGGAAAGGAATGTGATGCAACGCTATGGTCGGGTCCGGTTTCCTATGCGATTACAGTGAGCAACTCTAGGTGTAACTGCCAAGCATACGGCACATGTGAGCCTTTGGATTAAGGAATGAACTAATAAGCGCACCTTCAGGCTACCTGTAGGAAATATGAGAAGAATAGAAGTAACAATGGGCACCCTGTGGATGCCCATTGTTACTTCTATTCCTGGCAAAGAATTCAGCTCCCTTGAGGGAGCTGAATTCTTTGCTATTGCATCAATGCCTCTTCCATCGCCCTCTTGGTAAAGAGCGCTTCTTTCCAAAGACAACAAATCAAAACCCGGTGGGGTTTTGATTTGTTGTCTCTCTTTAAAAAGCTAGAAGGTCCATGAAGAGGCATTGACAAGACACGGCTGTCTAGGTGCCTGAACCTAGATGGCTTTATCATTGGGCGGGCGCAACGCAGCACCGTTCTCAATGGCCGGGAGGTAAAACTGTTCGGTATACTCTTTCACCTGCCTGTGCATCGAGAAAACGGGGGCGCACGAGATAATTGCTTCCTTCATCGTCTGCACCCAGGCGTGAGGAACACCTGACGAATCGCGGTCGTAGTAGCTGGGCACAATCTCATTCTCCAGAAGGCTGTACAGCGACTGGACATCGTGCTGATCTTGCTCATCAGGGTTGCCATACTCCTGGCCCTCCCCTATAGCCCAGCCGTTCTTGCCGTTGTAGCCTTCTGCCCACCAGCCATCCAGAATGGAGCAGTTTGGCACACCATTCAGGGAAGCTTTCATGCCGCTGGTGCCGGAGGCCTCATAAGGACGGCGAGGGGTATTCAGCCACATGTCGACCCCCTGTGTGAGGAAGCGCGCCATGCCCATGTCATACTCTTCCAGGAAGACGATCTTGCCCTCCAAGCCTGCGTGATGGGAAGCCCAGTTGACCTGCTGTATAAAGGACTTGCCAGGCTCGTCCTTGGGGTGGCTCTTGCCTGCAAAGACGATCTGAACAGGGCGTGCAGAGTTATTGATGATATTCATCAGACGGTCGGAATCGCTAAAGAGCAGTGTCGCTCTCTTGTACGTAGCGAAGCGTCGAGCAAAGCCGATAGTAAAAGTCGCAGGATCAAAAAGCTCGCCGCTCGGGGGCTGTACATTGTTGCGGCGGTACCACTCACCCATGTGCCTGCGAGCATAGGTGACCATGTCAAGACGCAGTTGGCTGTGCAGTTTCCACAACTCGTCGTCGGGCACATCACGCAAGGGCTCCCAGGTTGCGGGGTCATCGAGACGGTTGTACCAGTCCGCGCCCATGTAGCGCGCATAGAAGTCGTGCAACTCGGGCGCGAGCCAGGTACCGGTGTGAACGCCGTTGGTGATAGAGGAAATAGGCACCTGGTCGACAGGCAAATTGGGCCAGAGCCAGTGCCACATGTTACGCGACACGCGCCCGTGCAGCTTGCTTACACCGTTCCTGTAATTAGAGCCCTTGAGCGCCAGTGCGGTCATACTGTACGCCTGGCCCCAGGGTTGCCCTTCGGCAGCCAGTTGCATAAACTCGTCACGATCAATACCCAAATCGGGGTACATGATTGAGAAATATTTATCCATCAGATCGAACGAGAAAGAATCGTTGCCGGCGGCTACAGGCGTGTGCGTGGTGAAGACGGTGCGCGAAGCCACTTCCTGTAGGGCCGTAGCGAACGTCTCGCCACCCTTTAGACGCTCTCGGGCGAGCTCTAAAACCAGGAAGGCGGCGTGGCCTTCATTCATGTGGTAGGCTTTGGGCACGATCCCGAGCTGTTGCAGCGCCCGCACACCACCGATGCCCAGCACGATCTCCTGCGCAACGCGCATATCCTGGTCGCCACCATAAAGACGGGCTGAAAGCTCGCGGTCGGCGGGGGCATTAGGGTGAATGTCGGTATCGAGCATATAGATGGGCACACGCCCCACCTGCAGCTTGTATACCTTGGCGAATATAGTGCGCCCAGGCACCTCGACCTGCACAATTACCTCTTTCCCGTCAGGGGTCATCGCAGGCAGCACCGGCTGATCGTCAAAGTCGAGCTTGTTATACTTCGCTTCCTGGGCACCCTGAAGGGTGATTACCTGGCGAAAATAGCCCTGGGGGTAAAGATAACCGACAAATACCATAGGCACGCCTAGATCGGAAGCGCCTTTGACATGGTCTCCTGCCAGCACGCCGAGGCCGCCTGAGTATATGGGCAGCGACTCGTGCAAGCCGAACTCGAAGGAGAAATAGGCTACAGGCCCATCGACCTCAGCATGAGCGCCGGAGAACCACGTCGAGGTGGCAGCCATATAGCTATCGAACGCGTCCATGACCGCATCATACCAGGCGGCATAAACAGGGTTCCTGGCAGCTTGCTCCAGGGTGGCCTGGCGTATCTCGTTGAGGAACTTCACAGGGTTATGGTAGACATCTTCCCAGAGAGCAGGGTCGGCATCGATGAATAGGTGCTGCGCTTCAGGGTGCCAGCTCCACCACAGGTTATAGGCAAGCTCGTTTAGCCGGCCCATACGCTCAGGTATAGGCTTATAGATGCCGAGAGGCTGAATAAGGTTCAAGAGAATCCTCCCTAGTTAATGGATCAGGCTGTTGTAAATTGCACGCGCATTATACGCTAACAGAGTAGAGGCCGCTTCAGGGCTCCGGGCGCCTTGCAACAAGCTGCTTCTCTAGGCCTAGAGGCCCGCACACACCACAGCGTCGGAGGATGTGCAACATTCATTATAGCACTCTCCATCAGGTAGAAGTAGACTTATTCGCACTCTTTTACCAGCGCTAAGAACAGATCAGACCCGTCCGAGCACCAGACAGGCGTTGATGCCGCCAAAGCCGAACGAATTTGAGAGTACTCGATGTGCGCTAACATGGCGTCCTGCACTGGTAATATAATCGAGGTCACACTCCGGGTCTGGATGCCTCAAGTTGATAGTAGGAGGCAAGTAGTTATTTTGCAGCGCCAACGAGGTGATCGCGAGCTCAAAGGCTCCACTCGCGCCGAGTGCATGACCGTGCATCGCCTTGGTGCCGCTCATCGGTATTTTGTAAGCATGCGCGCCAAAGACCTCTTTGATGGCCAGTGTCTCCGTCTTGTCGTTCAGCACCGTAGCCGACGCGTGGGCGCTGATATAGTCTATTTCGCCTGGAGCCGTGCCGGCGTCAGTAAGAGCCTCGCGCATAGCTCTGGTCGACTGCGCGGCGTCTGGTCGTGGCGCCGTCATGTGATAGGCGTCGGTTGTGGTGGCATACCCCAGGATTTCAGCATATATTGTAGCTCCTCGGGCACGCGCATGCTCCAGATCTTCGAGTATGAGCACTGCTGCACCCTCAGACATCACAAAGCCGTCGCGATATGCGTCAAAAGGACGTGAAGCCTCCTCCGGACTAGCATTAGAGTTGCTCGAAATCGCACGTATAATATCAAAAGCGCCAAAGGTGAGAGGAGCGAGGGGAGATTCCACGCCGCCCGCCAACATGATTGTAGCGTCACCTGCGCGCACAAGACGGAACGCTTCGCCAATGGCTACTGCCCCAGATGCGCATGAATTCGCATTAGTCTGGTTTGGCCCGAACAGACCGAGGTCCATAGCGATGTTGCATGAGGAAGCCGAGCCAAATACAGTAAGCGCCAGGATGTTGCTCACGGCTCGCAATCCGCCCTGTGCAAAGGCCCCATGCTGCTCTTCAGCAAAAGCAAGACCGCCAAGAGCGCTACCCAGGTAGACGCCGGCCCGCTCACAATCGGCCATGTGAAGGCAGAGCCCGGCGTCCTCTACAGCTTGCCTACCTGAAACAACCGCAAATTGTGAATACCTGTCCAGCCTGCGCGCGCGAGTGGCGTCCATATATTCTGTGGCATCGAAACCATTGACCTGGGCCGCTACCTGTGAACGGTAAGGCTCAGGATCAAACCTGTCAATGCGCTGCACCGCTGACCTTCCGCTGAGCACGCCTTCCCACAGCCCCTGGCGACCAATGCCTATTGGTGTCACGGCGCCTATCCCCGTGATGGCTACCCGGTGCCTTTTCCTGTTATCTTCGTTCAATCAGATTCCCATCCGGTAGATTCCAATTTGGCACGTCCCGATCTGGCAAGTTCCGATCCGGTATGTCCATTTCAGCTTCGGCAAGTCTCTTGACCTGAAGCAGCGTCTTGCCCGCTATATGACCGATGAAGCCCCTGCCCACAACAGTTTCAATCAACCTACGCCCGAGTACACGGGTTGGGAAAGGGGGCCGCTCAAGGTAGTGAGATATAGTTACAAGCACATCTTGCTGCTCAGGGCGCGGCTCGAAACTCCACACAACGTCCATGCCCCGCACGAGGCCGCGTATATGATGGAAGAGTACCCTCCCTGGTGACTCGCGGCTACCTCTTTCTACAGTCGCCACGGCGCTCCACGTTACCGGCACAAAATCCCTCCATGCGGACATTTTGACCCAGGTGCGATTGCCACGACGCTTAAGCACTTTCACGTACCTGTAGTGGGGTAAGATAGTGCCCCACTCTTCTACTCGGGAGGCTAGAGAAAAGATGCGCTCGTAGTCACTGCGAATGCTGATCTGGTTGCTGGTGTTCATAATAATGGAGTGAGGGTCATGGAGTAAGCGTCATGGTGGTAGGGTCATAGAGTTAGTAGCATGGGATCAAGGCGAGATCAAGGCGAGATCAAGGCCGCAACAATTGCCAGAGATACGACGGAGTAAGAGCGGCGCGAGCGTCCGAGAGGTCGCCCAGTACAGAGGTAATCACCTGGCGGGCGGCTACTCGCCTGTTGAGGCGTGTTACAACATAATCCATTAAGCGGGGCATACCGACGAACGATTGCACAAGCCGACAGACTATCTCCTTTTCAAAGAACGCCTTGTGGCGCAGGTGGGCATAAGAGGATAAGGCGCGAGCGCTCACGTCGTTCTCCTCCAGCGCCTGCCAGGCGACAGTGGAGGCAAGCTCCGCGCCACGTAATGCCTTGTATACACCCTCACCCGTAAAAGGATCAAAGAAACCGGCGGCGTCGCCCACAAGCAAGTAGCCATGCCCATAGACCCTTTTGACACGAGCGCCTATGGGGCCGACGCCGCGAACCTGCGACACCCGCTCAGCATCACAGAGACGTTCACTTACGCCTGGGAAGAGATTGGCAAACCGCTCGAAGCGCTCTACGGAGCTCACTTCTCCGACCGCCCTGGCCGACTTCATCGGCATAACCAAGCCTACATTGAGCAGACCTCCCGATTGCGGGGCGAGGCCCGCGTAACCATAACGTGAAACATGCATCTCGCCCCAGTTGTCCAGCCCGCTATAACCACGGTAATGGGCCACCATGCCGAGGTTTTGTGGCCACCTGAGAGGGGCGGCGAGGCCCAGGCTGCGCACTACGGCGGAATGTACGCCGTCCGCGCCGATAACCAACCGGCTCTCCTCTTGAATCGTGCCGCTACGCGTGCGAAGAGTTACGCCATGTACGTGGCCCTCCGTTACAACTACCGACTCGACCCTGGAGCGTTCCCGCACTTCGGCTCCACACTGCAGCGCATACGCTACGAGAGCTGCGTCGAGAGAGCGGCGTTGGGTAGCAAGCACCTGGGGCGCATTGTATTCCATAGAGAAGCCGTGTCCAGCCGGGCTGATTACACGCATGGCGCTCAGGCGGCGCGCTCCGGCGTCCTCAACAGCTTTCAGAGCGCCGATCCTGCTCAGGACCTCTTCTGTGTCGGCGCTGGTGTACTCGCCACACGCTTTGTCACGTGGAAAAGCGGCCTTGTCAAGAAGCAGCACGCTGAGTCCTTTCTTGGCGAGGAGCGCTGAGGTTGCAGAACCGGCAGGTCCCGCCCCTACAACTATAGCATCGTATCGCTTCAACTTTACTCCCTGTGGCCCTTATCGTGTACCGCAGCCATACGCCAGAAAGGATGGGCATGCACCGTTAGCT
>JALYYZ010000375.1 GCA_030945985.1 Chloroflexota bacterium | reverse complement strand
AAATCCTACTTCTTCAACAGGTCCGATGCCTGGCTTTGGATATCCTTAGCAGTAGCAGCGGGATCGCCTAGACTGGATATGAAGGAGTTAATAGCCGTGGTGAGTTGGCTGGCAAACGCATCTATAGTGGCCGAACCATGAGGTGCGCTACCTACAAGAGACTTGGCTGACGCAAAGTCTTTGGCTGCATCTTTCATATAACTGTCGAACTTGCTTGTATCGACATCGGTTCGGGCCGGTATGGAGCCTTTGCGTAGGTTAAAGGTGACTTGGCCCGTCTTCGAGCCTAGCAGAGCAAGAAAGTGCTTGGTGTTGTCAGCATTCTTAGCACCGACAGGCAGTCCAAAGGTGTCTACGATGACCTTGAAGATGCCGGCTGTGCCCGGTGTGGGCTCCCAACCGAAGTCCTGGTCCCACGTCTTGCTCTTAGACTGCAAATTGCCCTTAGCCCAGTCGCCCATGACGGTCATAGCAGCTTTGCCGTTGATTACCTGGCCAACCGCATCGTCCCACGTAAGGGCTGCAAAGTCCTTATTCACATAGCCGCTGGACCAGATCTTCTTGAGGTCATTGAGGGCATCCACAACGCTCTTATCAGTCCAATCGGTTTGGCCCTTCATAAGGGAGTTATACTTGTCGGCACCGGCTGTATTGAGCAGCAGGTCTTCAAAGAGCATGGTGACAGACCAGGTGTCCTTACCGCCTACAGCAAGGCAAGGAATGTTCTTGGCCTTCAGCATATCGCAATCTTTATAAAGCTCATCAAGAGTCGTGGGCGCGGCGGTTATACCTGCGTCCGACACTACCTTCTTGTTATAAAACAATTCGTTGCCACGATGGATGTTGGCCGGTACAGCATAGATCTCGCCACCCTGGCTCACGAGATCAAGGAGTTGCTTCGGGAAGGCACTCATCATGTTCATGTCTTTGTAGACCTGGGTCACAGGCTGCATGCGACCGGGCGCAACATAGCCAGAGAGCAACTCAGGGCCACCATGCACCTGGAACGTATCAGGCGGGTCATTGCCTTCCATGCGCGTCTTGAGGACCGACTTTGCCTTGTCACCACCGCCACCCGCGACCGCCGCGTCAACAGTATTGACACCCGGGTAGAGCTGCTTGTAGAGGTTGAGGATGTCGTTCTTGCCTTCAGCCTCGCCGCCTGCGGTCCACCAACTAAAGAACTCGAACTTGCCCTTGGCCGCAGGGTCAGCTTTGATGCCCTCAGCAGTAAGGCCGTCCAGGCCCATCATCGCCCCGCCCGTGCCGGGCGTGGCCGCCATTGCTGCTGTTGGAGTATCGCTCATTGCGGCGCCCGTGGTGGGTGCTGTTGTAGCAGCGGCGGTAGTTGTCGTATTAGTAGCTGGGACTGGGATACTCGTGGCTGTTGCGTCAGCGCCACCACACGCCGCCAGTGTGGGAAGCGCGACAGCTATTAGTGCGCTCGCCCATACCATATGTGATTTGAGTTCACTCATTTTTCGTCTTTCCTCCATTGATACTAGAGAGCCGTGCGCACCACTGATCGGCACGCGTGCTAAGAGTAAATCTGTGCTATTCTGACATCCGTAGGTATTCTGAAGATCACCCCCTTTGCAGAGGTAAGCATACCGAGAAGCGACACACCCTATGGCTAATTCACAGCCGGTAGCATCACCTCAGATGGCGATACAGCCTTTTTGTTGAGCCTATTGGAACCACACCTTATCAACAGGCCAGATGGTTGCAAATGGGGCCGCGTGCGTACATTATACCCCTGTGGTGTTGGCTGTCAAGCAAGGGAACTACAATTCAATCTGCTACAAGATAGGCGTATAGAACAGATACAAGATCTCATGGTCAAGAAGCAGTGAAGTATCCTAACTATTGTAACAAGAGGCAGACAATAGTTGTACTCTCTGCAGCTTCTCAACCATATTGCCTAACACGAACCCTGAGACAGACGTTGTAATCTATACAAGGAGCCACATATGGAGCATGAATCTTCAATAGAGATTGAGCCACAGGAGACCATTCGGCCCGGATCGGTCGAGTTGGATACCAGCAGGCAGCAAAGAGCAAGGGAATACGCAAGCACCGGCAGACGGCTATTCTTTGCAGAGATAGGTGGGATCCTCGTGCTAGTCGTCCTCCTATTGGCCACAGGTGCTTCAGCCGCGCTACGCAACCGGGCTACGACTATCCTGCCGAATCCGTGGTGGGTAGTTGCCTTTTACGCTGTTGTGTTAGGAACGGCTTACACACTGCTCTCTTTTCCGTTGGACTTCTACTCCAGCTACCTTCTACCGCACAAATATGGCACATCGACACAAAGTCTGGATGGATGGATTCGGGATAAAGTAAAAGGTCTGGCGCTCACCGCGCTGATCGGGCTGTTGGGGCTCGAATTACTCTACTGGCTTCTTCGCACCTTTCCTACATGGTGGTGGACTATCATGGCGCTACTGGTGTGGCTCTTCGCCACGGCTGCCGCACAGCTTGCGCCCATCTTGCTCATGCCTATATTCTATAAGGTCACCCCTCTTCAGGACTCCGAGCTTCTGGCCAGGATCGATATACTGACCGAAAGAGCTGGTACACGCGTGCGTGGCGTATACGTGATGGATATGAGCAGTAAGACCACGGCGGCCAACGCGATGCTCACAGGGCTGGGCCCAACCAGGCGGATCATCCTGGGTGATACGCTGCTAGCCGGCTATACTCACGACGAGATAGAGACAGTGCTGGCACACGAAATCGCTCACCATGTACATAATGATCTGCCAAAGGGTCTGGCTGCGGAGGGAGCCTTCATGCTGCTGGGTATGTGGGTAGCTTCGCTGGTGCTGGGTTGGGGCGTGGGCATCTTCCATCTCCGAGGTGTGGCTGACGTGGCTGCTCTGCCGCTCTTCGGACTTGCCATGATGGCCTTTGGATTGGTCGCAATGCCGCCCGGCAACTATCTGACAAGGCAAATGGAGCGAGCAGCAGATAGGTACGCCCTGACTACAACCGGTAAATGGGAGGCGTTCAGATCGGTGATGCTCAAACTGGCTAACCAGAATCTCGCCGACGCGGATCCACCCGCCTGGGTGAAGATACTATTTGGCAGTCACCCACCACTTCTTGAGAGGGTCAAAGCCGCCGAGGAGTTTGGCAGCACAGCAGGTTAGGGGCCACTGCTGGCATTGCAACAGATAGGGGGAGATTACTCCTACTCAATTTGCTATCCGGCATAGTAGCGGGTATAATCTGCCTGACTCTTCTTATAAGAGACCTAGATGTTGCCTGTGAGGCTTTATTTTATATGGTATTTCCCACTCAGTTATGGCATTAGACAACAGCAATATGCCCAACATGCCCGATACAACAGACGCCCTGGACAACCGGCTTGCTGCTGCTTTGCAGTGGGATTGGGGTACGGCTTATGAGATGCTTGTCAGTCTTTACGCTATATTTCGACCCAAGCAGTACAGCCTCCCCGCCCCATGGGCAGCGGGTGTCCGCAAAAAGCTGCCGGCGCACGCACAACGCGACCTTAAGGGTTTCTTTAGTCCTTCCTACGCCTACATTGCCTATATGCCTCTGCACCTGGTATGGGAGATGAAGGGTCCGAAGAATGCAACAGGCTTCATAGAGTTCCTCGAAGCTATCCCGGATGCGGAGTTCATGCACCGCGTCCGGATCAGAACGCTCCCCAATAGCCGGCTTGAGGAGGTAACGTCTAAAGCGCTTGCAGGCTCTAAGTTGACGGAATCTGATATCGAAGCTTACAGGCGCGGGGTGGAGCAGACCCAAATTGCCATAGCGCCCACCGCAGCCGAGGTGCGCCGCCTCTTCTCCGAGGTTGCCGATCCGTCTGATACTAAAAGGAGATATGTAGCCGCTTTAAAGGAGTACGAAGCCGCCTTTTTTGCCCAGGAAGAACTGCGTGCAGGTCCGGCCCTCGCTGCGCTCGAAAGAAAAGCCCGCACTTTGGCAGAAAATCTCTCGATACCTGATCTGCTGGAGCGCATCACCAATG
>JALYYZ010000374.1 GCA_030945985.1 Chloroflexota bacterium | reverse complement strand
TGACGGGCAGATTATGGATACCTGCAAGGTTCAGAGATTCGTGCCAGTCGCCCTTGCTGGTAGCGCCCTCGCCATGTGAGATAACAGTGACCTCATCAAGGCCGCGCAACTTGGAAGCGAGCGCGACACCGACTCCATGACAGAGTTGAGTAGCGACAGGCGAGGAGCCTGTGACGATCTTGAGCTTCTTGTAGCCATAGTGGCCGGGCATCTGGCGGCCGCCGCTATTAGGATCGGCTCGCTTGGCAAAATGCTGCAACATTACCTCACGAGGGGTCATGCCGAGCGCAACGCATATACCGAGGTCACGGTAATAGGGAAGAAACCAGTCTTTGCCTCTCTCCATCGCGAAGGCTACACCGATCTGTATACCCTCATGTCCCTGGCAGGAGATTACGAAGGGCGCTTTGCCCTGCCGGTTGAGCAGCCACATACGCTCGTCCAACGAACGAGCCAGCAGCATATAATAGTACATGTCAAGGACCTGCTCCTTGTTCAGCCCGAGGGCCTCGTGCTTGGGCACAGATCGCCCTGATTTCTTACCTTGCTCCACCCGAGGCTTAGTGGGTGTTGCCATATGACCTCCTCGTCAAAATCAAGCTAAAGCCGGCTTCGGCTCATAGGAAATTACACGCAAAATCTGCTTTATGGGCTGCAACATCTTATCACACGGAAGATGCCTTGTCAAAGCCCGACGACTTGTTCAGGGTGCATTCAGCATGGGACAGATGGGGTTCTTGGCATCTCTTGCTCACTTACTCAGCAAGAGCCACGTTCATGCCTAGTCCGCAAGTGTCAGCACGGTTGTCTCGCAGGTAAGTGCGTAAGTTGTAGTTAGAGTATTCGCTAACGAACTGCACTGCGTTTGTCGCCATGCAAGACCTGGGCGTCACAACAGCGCTGACATTTGATGGGCACTTTGAGCAAGTCGGCTTTATAGAGCAATCACAGGGTGCTTTGCAAGCATAGAAAACCTTCTTTCGCAAACCTCCGGCCTCCGGTATAATAAGCAGCATGCCACCAAGAATTGCGAATCAGACCCAGCCACGCCCCAATGATCTGCCCGACCGAAAATCACTAGATGCTCGCGCGACCCATGTAACCATCAGCAGCAGCATCCTGGGGATCGAGAAAAGCTTCTATGTTGCCTTGCCCGCAGACTATGACGAGCCCCAAAACGCCCTCGTGCGTTATCCTGCAATCTACCTGTTTCGCGGACATGAACATGAGTGGATACACAAGTGGCAAGACAAGTCTCGCAGGGGACGCACCGTTATCGATGTGTATAACGCCTTGCTTGAGGAGGGTAAAGTTGGGCCGATGATACTCGTCTTCCCAGGTATCAGCAGCGATACAAACCGCGTGCCGGGCTTCCTGATTGACTTTAAATCGCCTGATCTGGTCAAAGAGGAACCGGGAATCGGTACCGGCTGCTTCGAGAGCTACTTCCTCAAAGAACTCATTCCCGAAGTTGATCGCCGCTATAGAACGTTAGCTGAACGGGCCGGGAGGGCCGTTGACGGTTTTTCTCTTGGGGGCTTCCAATCGATCAAAATTGCCGCGCAAAGGCCCGACCTCTTCTGCTCAGCCGGAGCTTTTGATGGTACCTTCCTGTACGCGCTCGACAGAGGTAAATCTATCCGCCGCACCGATAAAGTGCTGTCCAATCCGATATTTGCGCCCGCATTCGGAGTGCCACGTGATTACGAGTATGCAGCAGCCAATAGCCCGGCAAACCTGCTGTGGCGTGCCGACAAGGCTGCTATAAGCCAGGTGCAGTGGCTCATTCGAAGTGGGCCGGAAGCCGCAGAGCCGTGGCATTCCAACTACTTCCGTGCCCAGCACGTGGCCGGCATCCTCAAGCAAAGAGGCATCGACAACGGTATTGACCCTGTTCTGACAGGTGCCACGCATAGCTGGCATTGGGCCGACAAGCACATGGAGGGTACTTTACCTCTGCACTGGAAGGCGATAGTTGCTACCGCTAGCCGCTCCTGGGGCATAGAACCGGGCCGGGAACCGTCCGATAGCGCTGAATAGGCGAGTAGCAGTTCGACAATCTAGCGATTCTTCAGTTGCGACCAAAGCGCCGTACAGCAGCCCATGCTCTTTATGACATTTGGGGGTAGCGCCACGTGTAGCGTTAGCATTCTGACTTTAGGTAGTGTAACACAGCAGCGTATAAAGAGCGGGGGTGCGTAGGCAACGTCCGCAGCCCAGCCATGAAGAACGCTTATCTTTACATTTATTTTATAGGGAGAACGACAATTGAAAAAGCATATCATCTTTGGAACTTTAGTGATTGCAGCCATTGCGAGTAGAATATTGGCTCCGGCTCCTGCCGCTGCTCAGGTTGGTACACAGGGTAACGTAGTAAGCGAGGCCATTGTGGCACCGATGTCTGCCGGCGTTAGCATCAAAGGCTTCCAGTTCGGGCCCGCAACATTGACCATCAACCAGGGAGAAACGGTTCAATGGACCAACCAGGACACCACTGCGCACACAAGTACCAGCACGTCAGACGAATGGGATAGCGGTGCGCTCGCGCAAGGGCAGTCATTCCGGCACACCTTTGACACGCCCGGCAACTACTCATATGCCTGCTCGTTCCACCCTGGTATGCACGGCACTATCATCGTACATGAAGCAGCGCCAACAGACACGCCTGTACCGACCGCGACAAACAGTCCCCAGCCGAGCCCCACGAGGACACAGGTTCCTCCAACACAAACGCAGGCGCCTGCGGCAACCTTAACGCCCCAGTCGGAGATGACAAGCACATCAGTAGCTACGACAGTTACAGCTACAACGGTCGCCGGCGCAACTGCCTCGCCTTCAGAGGCTGTCAGCTCGCCAACAGCAATGCCGTCTACACCTGCGGCAGCTACTGCTACTGCGGTCGTTCCGGTATCGGCAACAGCGGTGCAGGCGAGCCCAACTCCTACCAACGCACCAGCTACAACTCCCGTTCAGGCTGAACCAACTCTAGCGGCTCAGTCAGGTCCTGCTCCTGGTGGAGGAGCGGGGGTACCTGCGGGCATGCCACGCACAGGCAAAGATGGATCTGCTGCCGGTATGGTCGCCCTGCTGGCTCTGCTGGTGTTTGGGGGTGGCATGCTCCTCCGACTCTTTAGCTACCGACGGGCACTACAAAAGAGGCAGGATAGCTAGTACCTTATTAGGCCACCTTGTACGAAATCAAGGAAGCACAAACAACAGAAACAGTGCGCGTTTCTGTTGTTTGTGCTTGCCGGTCCCCATGAGATAACTCCCCTTTCGCGGGGAGCGCTTGTGGTACTAAGCGGCATCCAAAATCGAAATTTGGCTTGACAATCCGCGCGGGCTCACAGTATAATATCGCGTACCCTTTACAGGGAACAGCCGTAACAACGTTCCGCGGTAGCTCAGTTGGTAGAGCGTCCGACTGTTAATCGGATTGTCCCAGGTTCGAGTCCTGGCCGCGGAGCCGGATAAAAAGAGAGAGCCACACCAGTAGCTCTCTCTTTTTGTTGCGCCTGAAAATAACCCTGCAAGAGTGGGCAAGCTGACCCCACTGCTAGGGCGTGCTTATCCTCAAGTTGTCGAACTTGGCGGTGCCATTGGCAAGCGCGTAGAGGCCGAACCCACCAGAGGAGTAGGTGGTATCGCTTGCCTGCAATACCGTTTTCCCTTCAACTTGCACTGTCAGTTGCCCACCCACAGTGCTGAATGTCAGGTGCTGCCATGCGCTCCTGCTGTAGCCGGGCCACTGCCCGGCCTGCGCAGTTGCGAGAAGTGTGGCACGCGTACCATCCACCCGTAGAAGCTGCGCTTTGGGGCTCTTGTTGGGAAGCGCGCCGAAGAGCCTTACCATGTAGGCGCCACCACTATTTACACGGCTTACAGCGCCTATACCATCGCCGGCCACCGAGTAGAACTCAACGTCGAGAGTAGCATTTGCAGACTGCCTGGCGACATCTTTTAGCAACAGAAAGGATTCCTCAGCGGCATCCGCCTCGTCAGAGGGCAGCCACTGTTCGAGTCTTCCACTCATCACTCGCCAGGGCGCGGGCTGTGCGCTCGGCACCAACAGCGAGGATGGGCTCCAGTTTACCAGGCCACTTGACGAAAAGTCGTCTTGATAGAGAGCCTGGTTGGAAGCAGGTAGAGCCGGCAACAGAGGCGCGGGAGGGACAGTCACAATGGAAGTAGGCAACGGTGTGGGACCCGAAGCATCCACTACTCCGCCGGTAGGCACTGCTACGGCTGACGTCGCAGGATAGAAACGCGGCTGAGGTAACGAGGCTACCACCGTAGGTCCGCCCTGCGCGTCCAGCATCTCCGAACCGAGCAGGCCAAGCTGGACCTCGAAGCGCGTACCTGCAAGCTCAGGGTGTAATTCGAACCTGTTGCGCTCGAAGTATTGCACCTGGTACGTTTTGCCGTCAGCTTTACTCTGCTCGGTGAAAGGCTCGGAGATAGGGTAGCCATAAACCGGAAGACCGCCCGTGCTACTCCAATAATCAAAGAACTTACCCGCTAGCGAATGGCCGGTGGCTGGGTAGAAATGCCCGGTTGTCTGGGATAGAAGGGGGTGAAAAGCAGCTTCCACCCGTCCCCTGGCTGCCACATTACCCAGGAGTTGAAGTTGTACCTTGTACGGCTCCGGGTTGCTGGGCGTATATGTAAAAAGCGCCCGCTCAAACCACTGGGCATCAAAGCTATCTGCACCGGAGAAGACTGGAGTGCGAGGAAGACCGAACTGGGCAAGCCCACCGTGACCCTTCCAATAGTCTTCAAAGGGGCCAAACAAGCGTACGCCCGTCTGAGGGAAGACTGTATCACCTCGCACAGAAAGTACACCCTGCGCCAGGCCAAGAACCATCAATACAACGGCCAATCCAACCATATAAATTTTCTTTAGCATGTAGACCTCCATTACAGTGATGTGCTACAGTACGAATTATACACTTCATCAGAACGAACAGAAGCGAGAGCCGTTGCGCGCGTGCGGACAATCACGTATAGTGTGCAACAGTAGTGCCATACTAAAAGCACTGCCGGTCGGCTGCGATACGAATTGCCGTAGGGGATGGAGAGGTGCAAGTGGCGCGTTACCTTGTGACCGGGGCTGCGGGGTTTATCGGCTCCAATATCGTTGAAGAACTTGTCCGTCGCGGCGAAGAAGTTTGGGCGCTTGATAACATGGCGACGGGGCGAATAGATAACCTGCAGGGCATGCTCAAGCAGATACGCTTCATAGAAGGCGATATTCTCGATGACGCGGCACTCAAGCAGGCCACGCAGGGGGTTGACTACATCCTTCACCAGGCGGCTATTCCCTCCGTGCCCAGGTCAATGAAGGATCCATTCGCCAGCCATGAGGCCAACGCCACAGGCACTTTGCGTGTGCTGCTGGCGGCGCGAGAGGCAGGCGTGAAGCGGGTGGTATTTGCTTCCTCCTCCTCTGTGTATGGAGATAGCCCCACACTCCCCAAGAGGGAAGATATGCCTACACGTCCCCTCTCACCATACGCTGTAAGCAAGCTAACCGGTGAGGAGTACTGCAAAGTGTTCGCCAGGGTCTTCGACGTGCCGACGGTCGCCTTGCGCTACTTCAACGTTTTCGGTCCACGACAGAACCCCGACTCCCAGTATGCTGCCGTTATACCCGCTTTCATCAAAGCAATAAGCGCGGGCAAACAGCCGACTATCTATGGCGACGGCACCCAAACCAGGGACTTTAGCTATATAAGCAACGTGGTTGCCGCAAATCTGCTCGCTTGTCGTAGCGATGCTGCCGTGGGACTGGCGCTAAACATCGCATGCGGAGAACGAATATCATTGTTGCAGTTGGTGGAGCAGATAAATACCCTTACGGGCAGGTCAGTAGAGCCGATATTCAGTGCGGGTAGGCAGGGAGACGTGAAAGATTCGCTGGCCGACATTTCACTTGCGGGGGAGAAGATGGGTTATAAGGCGGAAGTGCTCTTCCCCGAAGGCTTGAAGTACACAGTGTCGGCCATATCGGAAGCAGCAGGCGGCAAGTAGACGTGACGATCGGAGGACAGGAGACCTGTGGAGTCTGAAGAATATAAGGTGATGTATGAGGCCGAAGATGTCCACTGGTGGTATCGCGGCCTGAGAGGGGTAATGGCAACGACGCTGCAACTGCCTCCAAGAGCAGGCAAACAACTGCGCATTCTTGATGCGGGGTGCGGCACAGGGGGTAATCTCAGTGCCCTGGAGAAGATGGGCCAAACAGAAGCGGAAGGCTTTGATCTGAGTCCTATTGCTCTTGATTTCTGCCGTCGCCGAGGTCTGACTAACACGAAACAAGGTTCTATTACAGCTATACCATACCCTGACAACCGGTTCGATGTAGCAATCTCGTGCGATGTTCTGACAGATGCCGGCACCGACAACGAAATGACGGCCCTGCTGGAGCTTCGACGTGTGCTCAAACCGGGTGGGCGCCTTTTCCTCAACCTCCCTGCATATGGATTCCTGAGAGGCGAGCACGACCAAGCCACGGATGTAGCACGTCGATACACCAGGCGCGAACTAAAGGAGCGGCTTAACGAAGCGGGCTTCACCGTACGGCGCATAAGTTATTGGAACATGTTCCTCTTCCCTGTAGTCTTGCTCGTGCGGCTCATCAGGAGAGGGGATCCGGAGGGTGCGGCAGGCTCAGCACGGTCTGATATAGTGGTGCCGGCGGCGCCGATAAATGTGCTGCTCACAGCATTCATGGCTGTTGAACGCGTCCTGCTCAGACGTTTCGCCCTGCCTTTCGGCTCATCGGTAGCTGTCGTAGCCACCAAACCGCGCCGGTAGAGCAGTAGAGCCTGGTGTAGCTATGGGCCTTTTAGCAATCGAAAGAAAAACAAGCAAATCAAAACACTCCATCTTTTGATTTGCTTGTTTTAGGAACGAAGCGCTTATTCCCCAAGAGGTCCATAAGAGGCACTAGGAGCGGGGACGAATTTGCCGCTACCTGGAGCTTATGGTATAATAGCCAGTATTGCAAACGGAGAACACAAACAAAGAAGAGCCGCGGCATGCCCCGCAGGAGGTTACATTTGGCACTCGCAACTGAGCGCAAGCAGCAAGTTATTTCTGACTATAAGACAAACGAAAGCGACACAGGTTCCCCCGAAGTTCAGGTTGCTATCCTAACGACGCGTATCAATGATCTACGTCCCCACTTCACAGTTAACAAGAAGGACCACCATTCTCGCCGTGGTCTTCTGAAGATGGTGGGCCGCCGGCGAAGACTGCTCGCTTATCTTGCAAAGAACGATATCGCCCGATACCGTGACATCATTACCCGCCTCAATATCCGCGATTTCACAACGCGCACAGGCTCATAAAACGCAAACCTGCACAAACGGTCAGCTAACGGCGTAACGCGGCTGGCCGTTTTTGCCTACCCGGCTGTCGGCCGGGTGGGCGACTCCATTTGCCCACACCAGAGGCATTTCCGCACAGAAGGCATTTCATGGCTCACAGCATGTAAAGGAGTATTAAGTTGAGAGAATCAAAGAAATTTACGGCCACAGTCGCAGGCCGGGAGATTACAATCGAAACAGGCGAGCTCGCGGAGCAGGCTTCAGGCGCTTGCACAGTTCGCATGGGCGAGACTATTGTGCTCGCGGCCCTCGTTGCCGCCAAAGAGCCTCGTGAAGGCACAGATTTCCTGCCCCTCACCGTTGATTACGAAGAGAGGATGTACGCTGCGGGCAAGATACCCGGCGGATTTATCAAGCGTGAAGGTCGCCCTAGCGAAACAGCTACCCTTACCGCCCGCCTGACGGACCGGCCTATACGCCCTCTCCTTCCCAAACAGTGGCGCTCAGAGATTCAGCTCACTGTCACCACCCTATCTATAGACCCCGAGAACGAGCCCGAGATACTCTCCATTATAGGCGCATCTGCCGCGCTCCTCCTCTCTGATGTTCCATTCGCTGGACCTATTGCGGCAGCAAAGGTCGGTTATATAGATGGCCAGTTTGTGGTCAATCCTACCGCGCAACAGCTCCAAACCTCACAGCTCGAGTTGACTGTGGCGGGCACTGCGGACGCCATATCGATGGTCGAGGGCGCGGCTCACCAGCTCCACGAAGATATTGTGCTTGAAGCCATCCGCTTCGCTTGGGAGCAAGGTATCAAGCCGGTAGTAGAAATTCAGCGCCAGATGGTCGAGGCCATCCAGCCCAAGAAGCGCGATTGGCAGCCCCCTGCCACGGACACAAGCCTCCAGGAGCGCATGACAGAGTACCTGGGCACGAGGCTGCACGAGCAGACCAGCAACTCAAACAAGACAACGCGCGAGTCGCAGACTGACGCGCTCCGCCTGGAAGCTATCGCCCACTTTGTTGAGCAGACCTCTGAGGACGAAAAGGTGGCAGCAACCGCCGGTGCGACCAAGGCTTTCGATACCCTGCTCAAGGAAGAAGTTCGCTCCGCAATCCTGGACCGTGGTGAGCGACCTGACGGACGCGGCCCCTCCGATATTCGAGCGATAGACGTACAGGTCGGCATACTACCGCGCGCCCACGGCTCCGGCCTCTTTACTCGCGGCCAAACGCAGGTTCTCTCTATTGCTACACTGGGCACGGGTGACGACGAGCAGATGCTCGACGGGCTCGGCATCGAGGACAAGAAGAGATATATCCACCATTACAACTTCCCTGCCTACTCGACGGGCGAGACACGTCGGGGACGCGGCCCGTCACGCCGAGACATCGGACATGGCGCTCTCGCTGAGCGTTCGTTGATACCTGTCCTCCCAAGCCAGGAAGAATTCCCCTATGTCATACGCGTTGTAAGCGAGGTCCTGTCCTCTAACGGCTCATCCTCCATGGGCTCGGTTTGCGGTTCGACCCTCTCCCTGCTCAACGCGGGCGTTCCCCTCAAAGCCCCGGTAGCAGGTATAGCAATGGGCCTTGTCGAGAGCAAGGATGGCACCAGGCACAGGGTCCTCACCGACATCCAGGGGGTGGAGGATGCCCTCGGCGACATGGACTTCAAGGTGGCCGGCACCGCAGAAGGCATCACAGGAATACAGCTCGACCTGAAGACGGCAGGACTTGCCTTTGAGATCATGCAGGAGGCATTCGCACAGGCGCGTGAGGCCCGCCTCTCGATCCTGGAGAAGATGAACGCTGTGATTAGCGAGCCTAATGCCGAGATGTCGATCTATGCGCCGCGCATCCTGCGTATCAAGATCAACCCTGAGAAGATCGGCGCGCTGATCGGCCCAGGCGGCAAGAACATCCGTGGCATCACGGAGCAGACCGGCACCAAGATCGATGTAGACGACGACGGCACGGTACTGGTGGCATCTACTGATGGTGAGAGTGCCAAAAAGGCTATCCGTATGATCGAGGGCCTCACAAAAGAGGCAGAGGTTGGAGAGATCTACCTGGGCAAGGTAGTGCGAATACTCCCTTATGGAGCATTCGTAGAGGTACTCCCCGGCAAGGACGGTCTTGTCCATATTTCCGAGCTTGCCGACTATCGTGTAGACCGAGTCGAGGACGTGGTCAACCTGGGTGATGAGATCAACGTCATGGTGATCGATGTCGACAGACAAGGGAAGATCAGCCTGTCGCGCAAAGCCGTATTGACGGGTGAGATGCCACCGCCCCGCGCAGAACGCGAAGGGGGTCGTGGAGGCTTTGGCGGCGACCGTGGTGGTGGAGGCGGAGATCGCGGACGCGGCGGCTTCGGTGGCGATCGTGGACCTGGTGGAGGAGGTGGTGGCTTCCCTCAACGCGGCCCTGGCGGCGGTGGTGGAGGTGGCTTCCCTCAGCGCAGTCCTGGCGGCGGTGGAGGTGGAGGTGGAGGTGGATACGCACCCCGGCCCGGCTCCGACCGTGAACGCACCCCTGAGCGCAGTGGACCTCCTGCTGAACGCAGTGGCCCACCGGCGGAAGGTGGAGAAGGACGAGACAACCGCTACTAAGCCAGATCATCTGGGTAAATCAAAAACTCCCCTTACAGTACGGAAGGGGAGTTTTTGATTTACCCAGATGTGCGCTAACCTTGCGCCACCTGCCCAGTTGTATTGAGATGTGGGCTTTTACTGCTAGTATCTCACCGGCAACGTATAAGCAGTTTCCTAAATGCTCACCATGTGAGCATTTAGGAAACAAGATAGTCAATCTTTAGCTGGTGAGGTACTCGTATCCCACCAGCTAAAGATTGACTGTTTTGTTTCATGTTTCTCACCGCAGGTGAGAAACATGAAACCATTAATACTTTCCTGGTAAGGTACTAGTCAGAAGTCATTCCTTCGTAAATATTAGAATATAGCTCCTTATGTTTCTGGGCAATAATCTTCCAACTGAAAAAGATAGACAACGCTCGCGAGCCCTCCCTAAGCTTTGCGGCTAACTCTTTGTCGCTCGCGATCTCCTCAACCGCAGTCGCCAGGGCTCCAATATCGCCGGGCGGCACGAGCAGCGCGTTCTCGCCATCCTGGAACCTGGGCCAGATATGATCAGATGGGGACCGGCTCTCCTGGGGGTCTGTTGTCACTAGAGGCAAACCATGCTCAAGCACTGCAAGGAGGCTGCCACGCCTGAAAGAAACACCATCAGCATACGGAAGCAGAGCCATGTCAGATGAGAGTAGCGCAGCGGATACGCCTTGCGGAGACAAATAGCCGGTCCACAACATGCGGTCTGCAACGCCTAGTTCAGCCGCGAGACGCTGTAGGCCGGATGCTGTCTGCCGGTCGGTGGGATCACTCGAACTTACTCCACCGCCGATCATAAGCAGCCGGAAGTTACCACGGTCCGCCAGCAGGGGCAAGGTGCGAAGCAGGTCATCCAGCCCCTTGGAGTTGTTGAGGAAGCCAAAGTAGGAGAGTAAAGTTGTATCAGGAGAAATGCCATTCTCCAGCCTCCACTGACTACGACTAAAGCCTGGCGGCGGATTGTTCGATATATTGGACCCAATTGGGATCAAATGTATATTACTGACACCCCAGCCCCGCAGCTCTTTCGCGTCGATAGGGTTTGTAGTCACACAGACGTGCGCGGAACGGGCAAGTAGCTGAACAGCCCACTTGCGTAGCGGGCCGGCCTTCGGAAAGAGATAGGGCACCCTCAGATCATGAAAAGTAACGACAACTCGACTACCGGAAAAAGCTCTCAGCAGCAGAGGCAAGACATTGACCAACGGACGCATATCGTAAGCTGCGGTCTGATACTGAATATGGCAGATCGGTAGACGAGAGCCGCGCAGGGCACGCAGGACCGAACCAAGCGTCACGCGCTTCGTCTCGAGCGGCTGAACAGAGGTACTTATTTCGGGTCGCATCTCTGCTGCTGCGCTAGGGCGGCTTTCCACACCAATAGAGCCACTCATACCAGATGCATCCAAAAGTATATCTTTGCGCAGAGTGAGCACCCGATTGATAAAACCCTGCTCGGCGAGTGCCCGGCTCAATTGGCAGGTGTAGTCACCTACACCTCCGCGTGCCGGCGGGTACTCGCCTGTGAGCAATAGCACGCCAGCACGCACCGCCCTCCGCACACGCAATCTGCTTTTCAGCACATCACTGTACAACACTAGTCGGGCATGTCGTAACGGCCTCTTGTGCCCCAGTATCCACTTCGCCGCTTCAGAGGCTAGCTGACCCACATAGCCGGACATAAGGTAAAGGCGAATTAGCTTGCCTGCATATATTCCGTTATGAAGACGGAAGTACCGGACCTTGCTGGTGTTGAAGTTGATGTGCCGCGCAGCTACGTCCTGACCTGTACTCTCCCCTCCAAAATGTATCACCTCCGCATCAGGCAGGTAGGCGACGTCCCACCCAGCCTGAGTGACGCGCCTGCAAAGGTCCACCTCTTCGCTGAACATGAAGTAGCCAGGATCAAACAGGCCCGCCTGCATGAGCGCCTCCCTGCGGCACAACAGCGCAGCACCGCTGAGCCAACCAACGAACTGAGGCTCATTTTCGGGCGTATCTACCATGTAGAAATGGCGCAAGACTCGTGCATGAGGAAAAAGTTGCTGTAGTGGTGTAGATTCCACCAGCGCCGTCAACAGAGTAGGGAAACACCGGCGTGAGGGCTGTAAGCTGTCGTCAGAGTTCAGGAGGCGTGGTCCAACAATGCCCACATCAGGGTGTTCATCAAGGTACGCCGCCATGTGGTCAATAGCAGAAGGTAGAGGCACGGTGTCGGGGTTCAGGAGCAAAATATATTTGCCCCGTGAAGCCAGGATACCGGCGTTGTTTCCTGCGGAGAAACCCCTGTTCTTTGGGAGCGCAATCATGCGTGTAGTGGGGAATTCCTGCCGGACGCGCGCGACGCTGCTGTCCCAGGAAGCGTTGTCCACCACAATCACTTCCGTCCGCGACCACCTGTCGCCCGCCGCTGACGGGAGTGCGCGCAGACAGCCCGCAAGCAGGGCATACACATTCCAGCTAACTATCACTATACTCAGTTCAGGGGGCACTACCGATATGTATAGCACAGCTCCAGGGGCGTTGACAAGCGTTCACGGCTCGCTTAAAATTGGCTTGAGCGCATGCATATGGAGCCTTACATGATTTCTGCTCATGAGGCAGGCACGCCGGCTGGTCCCGGCCATGCACCCTGGCTTGCACACTACGAAGCCCAGGTG
>JALYYZ010000368.1 GCA_030945985.1 Chloroflexota bacterium | reverse complement strand
CAGGTGGAACCGGCGGAGGTACAGGTGGAACCGGCGGAGGTACAGGTGGAACCGGCGGAGGCACAGGTGGAACCGGCGGTGGCAAGGCGAGTTGCGATCTTACAGGCGGCCACGACAGTGCGGTTGATAATGCAGACATCCGTGCCGGAGCGACTATCAAGATAAAGGTCTATGGATTCACGCAAGACGAGCCTATATCTTATTGGTTTACGCTGCCAGGTGGTAGTGTGCTTGGCACAGCTCACCCTATAGACCCAGCGTATATAGATTATAATGGTGATGGTTCTATAGGTCCCCTCTCCCTGCAGACAGATGCCTCGTTCGCCCAGGCTCCTGGACGCTGGGCTCTGACTTTCCAGGGCGCCTACAGTCATCATCAGGCTGTAGCGTACTTTTGCATACATCCCTAAGCCAAAAGGCTGAAGCAATAAAAAGGGAGCGGCTCACTTGCCGCTCCCTTTTTATTACCCTTCCAGAGGAGCCTTTGATCTCCATTTTGGGTGTGCAGCATACCGAAACAAGGCGGGCGAATATAGGATCGCTTCCAGTCCTAACGGAGGCTTTTTGTGCCCCTTGCTTTTAACTGTTCACAGATGGTATAAATCCTCGTAGTGCGCCGCTTATGTATATCGTTAGTTTGAGGGTGTAGAGGGCCCTTGCGGAGCAGCTTTTCTACATTCGACTTTAGCTTCATCTACTGAAAGGACAAACCGCTTGGTTCCCCGAAGAGGCACTCACCTGTTATCTTACCTGGCGCTGAGCGCCCTGGCCGTTCCCATGGTCGCCGGGTGGGATGGGGTCTCCGCTCACAATCTAGCCACAACCGCGCATAATTACGGCACATTTTTTCGTGACACGCCTGGTGTCAAAGCTACTCAGCTAAGCGCTACGGAGGTTAGAGCCCTCGGTCTGCCGGCTGCCAGCTACTCGGCTATGCAAACAGCCGCCTTCGCTAATAGTCAATTTCAACATATATGGGAGCGCACCGATAAGCCTGTTGCATCAAGCCAGGTGCAACGCTCCTACTACTGGGGCCCTCAGCCCAATAGCGCAGGTCTGCTTGAGGACTACTCTGAAGGGCAGGCCGGCAAGCGTGTTGTCCAGTACTTCGATAAGAGCCGTATGGAGCTGAACAACCCTAACGCCGACCCGAACTCCCCTTTCTTCGTCTCGAACGGCCTACTTACTGTGGAGCTTATATCGGGCAAGATGCAGGTAGGTAACTCTACCTATGTGGATCGCTATCCCGCAGATATCCCCCTGGCTTCGGACCCTGACGACACCAACGCACCGACTTACCTGAGCTTGCAGGGAGTAGCCAACACACCTCTGAGCGATCACCCATCGAACTCCAAGGTAGGCTCGCCCGTAACCGCCACCATAAGTCGCAACGGGCAGGTGGGTGATGATCCCACTAAAGTAACCTATCCCAACATCAACGTTGTTTACTTCGATCCTGCCACCAAGCACAACGTGCCGCAGGCTATATGGCAGTTCCTCAACGACACCGGCCCTGTCTACGACTCCACGACCAGTAAGACAGGCAGCGCACGCCTCTCTGATCCGTGGTTCTATGCGTCCGGCTTACCTATCTCCGATGCCTACTGGGCTAGGGTCAAGATAGCCGGCCAGCAACAGGACGTGCTTATACAGGCGTTCGAGCGCCGCATTGTTACTTACGTGCCTAATGGAGTGCCTGGCTTCAAGGTGCAGATGGGCAACATCGGCCAGCACTACTACGATTGGCGCTACAAGAATGCGGGCCAGCCGCAGGTTAGTCCTACACCCGCCGGTCAGCCTACAGCGCTGCCTGTTCCAGGTACCCCTGTCGCTAAGCCTACAGCTACCCAGGCTCCCGCTCCTCCTACCAACACACCCTCTAATCCTGCTGCCGACTGCTCGGGAATCCCCAACAGCCAGAACGCCACCGTCACGCCTAATTGCGGCCCTGGTGGGACTATCTTCCGCTTCTCGGGCC
Organism: Chloroflexota bacterium; assembly: GCA_030945985.1. Lineage (GTDB taxonomy): Bacteria > Chloroflexota > Chloroflexia > QHBQ01 > JADMIH01 > JADMIH01. The sequence continues at coordinate 2,902 of JALYYZ010000368.1, read as the reverse complement.
GTGGCTTCCAACCAGGCGAAAACGTGGGGATTTATGTAACAGTACCAGATCAATCTGTTGCCGGCGCTCCCTTCCAGGCAGCAGCCGATGGCAGCGGTTCAGTTGGGGGCATTGGCCTGAATACCGATCCTTCCTTCCCCACAGGCATCTGGGCTATCACCTTCGAGGGTACCTCATCTCACAACAAGGCGATCGGATACTTCAAGATTACCTCTACCGCACCATCAAATCCAACGCCCGGACCTACAGCTAACCCGAACGCCTCATCCTGTTCAGATGTGCCTGCTTCGCCGAACATGGAGATACAACCGAGCAACTGTGCCAAGGCTGGAACGCGCTTCCTGTTCACCGCACGGGGCTTTCAGAGCGGTGAAACAGTTGGGGTCTATCTCACGGAACCGAGCCAGGCCGTCTATGGTGCTCCATTCCAACTGACCGCCAACGCCGACGGCACAGCGGGCGCAGTAAGCATTACCACACAGTCGAACTTCCCGCTGGGTATCTGGGCTTTGACCTTCGAGGGGATCTCATCACACAATAAGGCTATAGGTTACTTCAAGCTCACCCCTCCTTGATGCCTCTTTGGGGCACTTTTGATGGAGTCAGGGAGGAACAAACAATCGCAACCCGAAGGGTTGCGATTGTTCTACAAGTCGTGGCTTCCCTCCACAAGAGGTCTCCTGCACTCGTGTCTATTCAGGCGACCTCTTGGGAAAGAGCGCATCTTTTCAAGAACAAATAAATCAAAGCCATGAGGGTTTTGATTTGTTTTATCTTCAAAAGCTCAGAGGTCCATGAAGCGGCATTATGGAGTTGTGACTTGCTCCAGCATACTCTTTAGCTCATTGGGGGCTAGTGTACCTAGCTGCACTGCCTTCACGACCCCATCTTTGCCGATGAATATCTGCGTGGGCAGTCCCGTCACCCCATACTTTTTGCTTACGCTGCCATCGCTGTCGAGCAGGAAAGTCCAATCGTAAGCATTGATCTGCGTGAATTTATTTACTGTGCCGGCGTTCTCCTGGTCGTCGATACCCAGGACTACCAGGTTCTTAGATTTGTTTCTGTCATAGGAGTTCTTGATATCTGCCATTTCGTTCTTGCATGGGTCGCAATGTGTAGTCCAGAAATTGACCCATACAGGCTTGCCCCGAAGAGACGATAAGCTCACGAGCTGGTCCGTAGCGGCATTACGTAGCTGAAAATCAGGAGCGATATCGCCTACCACTACGCCACCGCTACTTCTTGCCGGACCCTGGCGCAGAAAGACGCCGAGTATGAGACCAAGCAGCGCCAGGAGAGCAAGCACGCCGCCTCCTATCATCAACCACTTCGAGAGGCGCTCAGTGCGGCTTTTCGCGCGTGCCTCTTTCAAGGGGTCTATATGTTCGACCATAAATAGCCGCCTCTGCGTGGTTACTATACCTTCAGGACTTACGCAAATCAGGCCTTAAACCATCTCTGCTCAAGCGTACGGATGCGTAAGTCCCAACCTTATAGAAATTGGGCGCCTTCTATTGGGTGATCCCAATAGAAGGCCGGGTCAGGTCTTAAGTGATGTGCGCACCCGGCGCTACTGTGCTCTTCCTGGGCACGGGTGCGGCCTTAGTAGGCTTGGGCTTGATGACCACCTGTTCAGGTGTGGCCTCACCCACGCTCGGCGCGGCAGGAGAGCTACTTTGAGCACGGTGTCCAGATCGTCTGCCGGTACGAACTCTATCTGCTTACGGACCTTCTGTGGTATCTCGTTGAGGTCTTTGAGGTTCTTGTTAGGGAGCACAAAGGTAAGTATACCTGCGCGATGTGCAGCAAGCACCTTCTCCTTCAGGCCACCAATAGGCAGCACCTTGCCACGCAGGGTAATCTCCCCCGTCATTGCTACATCTCGGCGCACCTTACGCCCTGTGAGGGCAGATATAAGGGCTGTAGCCATTGTAATGCCGGCAGATGGCCCGTCCTTGGGTATGGCGCCGGCAGGCACATGGATGTGTATGTCGGTCTTCTCAAAGCGCATAGGGTCTATACCCAATTGGCGCGCCCTCGCGCGGGCATAGGAGAGCGCGGCCTGTGCCGACTCCTTCATGACATCGCCCAACTGTCCTGTAATGAGCAGGTTGCCGCGTCCCTCCATCAGGTTGACCTCGATGCTTATCAGATCCCCACCTGCTGGGCTCCAGGAGACGCCTGTAGAGACGCCTATCTCGTCGTCTTCCTCGGCCACGCCGTACAGGTAACGGGGTTGCCCCAGGTATTCCTCAAGACCTTTGTCGTGTATAACGCGGACGCGCGCCACTTTGCCTGCTACCAGGTCTGCTGGGGCGGGCGCCATGTCTGACACGGCGTCCTGCTCCTGGGCCTCTACAGCCTCGATCATGACCGACTCCCCAACAAGCACTCCGTCGCCTATCATGGTCAATGGCTCAGTCGGGTGCTCAGTGTGCAAATTAGGCGTTTGCATTACTTGCTCTTCAGCTCGCGTCTCGCTGGGCGGGTCCGGCGGCATAGCCTCGGCAACCTTCTTGGCGACCTTACGGCACACAGAGCCTATCTCGCGCTCCAGGTTACGCACTCCTGCTTCATGGGTATACTCGCGTATGAGCCTGCGTATCGCGCCGTCTGTAAAACGTATGTGGGCGGAGGTGAGTCCATGTTCCTCTATCTGCCGAGGCACCAGGAACTGCTTGGCGATGTGATACTTCTCGTCCTCGATATATCCTGGGAGCTCTATAACCTCCATTCGGTCAAGCAACGCCGCCGGGATTGGGTCCAGTATGTTGGCCGTCATGATAAACATTACTTTGGAGAGATTGTACGGAGCGTCCAGGTAATGGTCCGAGAAAGCATTGTTCTGCTCGGGGTCAAGCACCTCAAGCAAAGCCGCCGAGGGGTCGCCCCTGAAATC
>JALYYZ010000362.1 GCA_030945985.1 Chloroflexota bacterium | reverse complement strand
CGGGCCGTATGGCGGTGTTACCCTGTACAGAATTAGAGAAGAGCGAACGATCGAAGTCTCTGGTGCAGCTTCATGGACCTTTTAGCTTTTGAAAGAGAGACAACCAATCAAAACACTCCGTGTTTTGATTGGTTGTCTCTCTTTCAAAAGCTAAAAGGTCCATGAAGCTGCACCAGAGACTTCGATCGTTCGCTCTTCTCTAATTCTGTACAGGGTAACACCGCCATACGGCCCGAAAAGCTATTGGAAAGACTAGCGCAACTAATCGCCTACACGCGACAGAAAGCTCAGTAGGGCGTCCAGCGCGGCACCCATGCTTGGGAAGACGCGTAGTGTAACACACTCGCCTCCAACGAAAAGTGAAAGGAAGAAGCGCGCCTGGGGCTCATCGACGATGGCCCAGCCCGCCCGCATAGGATCCACATGCTGCACCCCCAGATAAGCTTTAACGCTCCCGAGGCGCAGCATCCCCAACCGCCGGCTCCTGCCCCAGCCGACAACGTTGTGCTCGACGTAGAGGGCAGCGTCGCCGTCCCACTCGGGGCGATACTCTGAACTCCATTCTATTCGAGATCTGAGCTTGCCGGCATCCAAGCGCATCTGTAACCCTCTTACACAGTATATGTGAAACCATGAGCGAACTCGGGCTGGAGCAAGCCGATTTATTACTCACCTTACGCACTGGCGCATGATTTCGTCGTGCTGACACTTGCAGATTACGCATGAAAGTAGCTCTTGCTGCGTACGGTGAGTTATTAGTGATCGGTCTCACTCCATTAGCTGCCCTAATGCAGCTTCATGGACCGCTTAGCTTTTGAAAGTAGAACAAACAATCAAAACCATGAGGTTTTGATTGTTTGTTTTGGAAAGAAGGCGCTTCTTCTCCAAGGGGTCGCCTGAAGAGGCACTGAATAAACCCCTCAGCTACCCTTGTGCAAGGTTGACACTGCCGGATGCAGCGTGTTATATTTAGCCTAGACTAAATTCGCAGAGAGCGTTATGAGTGATTGTCATGCCTGATGTGGAAGGAGAAGTGTTATAGCGAACGCGAACGATGCAAGGCCCACTGCTCCCGTCATCTCGCCTGTTGAGGAGCCACACGCGGGGCAAAGCACCGGCACCCCGCACAGGGGCACGCAAGGTGCGGCGCACGACATCCTCCAAGGGCGTAGCTCTCGGCGCGGATTGGCACGAGCACTCCCTTTCCTGGGGCCGGCCTTCATCGCCTCGGTGGCCTACATGGATCCTGGCAACTTCGCCACCAACATACAGGGTGGGGCCAAGTTCGGCTACCTGCTTATATGGGTGGTGATAGCCAGCAACTTGATGGCGATGCTCATCCAGTCGCTGTCGGCCAAGCTCGGCATCGCCACGGGGCGCAACCTGGCCGAAGTCTGCCGCGACATCTTCCCCAGGCCGCTCGTATGGCTCATGTGGGGCGTCTCCGAGGTGGTGGCTCTGGCTACAGACCTGGCCGAGTTCCTGGGCGCAGCGCTTGGTTTCGGCCTCCTCTTCCATATACCGCTCTTCCCCGCCGCTCTGATAACGGGTGTAATCACCTTCATTATCCTGGGGCTTGAACGCAGGGGCTTCCGGCCGCTTGAGGCTGTTATAACAGCCCTGGTGGGGGTGATTGCTCTTTGCTACCTCATCGAAACCTTCCTGGTCAAGCCCGACTGGGGGCAGATCGGCCTGAGCGCTGTTACGCCCCACTTCGAGGGTGCCGAGAGCCTGGTGCTGGCGGTGGGCATACTAGGCGCGACCGTTATGCCCCATGTGATTTTCCTCCACTCGGCCCTCACCCAGAGCCGCATCGTGGTGACCGAGCCGAGCCAGCAGCGCCGCCTCTACCGCTTCGAGCTGCTCGACGTGGGGCTCGCCATGGGCGTGGCAGGGCTGATAAACGCCGCGATGCTTATTATGGCGGCGACAACCTTCTTTAACCACGGCCTCAAAAATGTCGCCGGCATCGAGGAGGCGTACCGCACCCTTGAGCCTCTGCTGGGAGGCGGAGCTAGTACCATATTCGCCATATCGCTGCTGGCCTCGGGGCTCTCCTCGTCAGCGGTGGGCACGATGGCGGGGCAGGTGATTATGCAAGGGTATCTGCAGCGCAAGGTGCCGATATGGTTCCGCAGGTTAGTGACGATGCTCCCTGCTATCATCGTGGTGGCGCTCGGATTCGACCCTACCCAGACGCTGGTCTACAGTCAGGTTGTGCTCAGCTTCGGTATACCCTTCGCGCTTGTCCCGCTGGTGATCTTCACCCGCCGCAAGGACCTGATGGGCGCGCTGGTGAACCTGCGTGTAACGACTTTCGCCGCCACCGCCGTTGCTGCTATAATAGTCGCGCTCAACCTTTATCTTCTCTTCTCTACCTTCGCGGGAGGTGGACAGTGACGGTGCTTACCAGAATACTCGTACCGCTCGACGGCTCGGCACTGGCCGAGAGTGTGCTGCCCACCGTGGGTATGCTCGCGCGCTGCATGGGCGCCGAGGTGGTGCTGCTGCATATTATCGAGGAGCATGCACCTCAGAAGGTACACGGTCAACCACACCTGCGCACCACAGAGGATGCGATCAGCTATATAGAAGAGATAAAGGGGAGGCTGGGACACGACATCGCTGTGAGCAGCCACGTACACGGCACAGGTGAGCAGGACGTGGCGGTGAGCGTGGCGGAACACACAGGAGAGCTGCGGGCCGACATGGTGGCCCTATGTACCCACGGACGAGGTGACTTCCGTCGAGCAGTGTCGGGTAGCATCGCCCAGCAGGTGCTCAGAAAGGTAGATATACCTGTACTGCTGGTGCGCCCCCAGATGCAGTCTCCGACCAAACTGAATACCGT
>JALYYZ010000355.1 GCA_030945985.1 Chloroflexota bacterium | reverse complement strand
GCTTACTTGAGGCTGCCGCCGTGCATGGCCGATGACCACAGCAGATCCATGATGATTAATTTGTAAATGTTCATTAGTCACAGGGCGCTCTCTACTGACAGATCGCCCTTCGCAAAAAGGCCGCCGCACTTGCCTGAGACAAAGCCTCTCGCGCTTGGCACTACTTGGAGAGACAACCTCTTCATCGTGCTAAGAACCGGACCCTTTTGCCTGGCCGGTCGCCTGCGATGTACAAGTGCAACCACAGGACGAATCGCATGGAGGTGCCATACAGCAATAGAGAGTATAGGGGCCTGGTTCTACAGCGACACTTACCTGCCCAACTGCCTGAAACAAGCCTGTTGAATTTCGTACCATTTCTGCCCGCAGCCTTTTCATAGACCTGGAAATCAGGCGATACCCTCAGTCGCCTCGGGTGCCGCCTTTTCTCCGCGCCCGTCCAGCCTGCCCAGCCGCCGGAGCTGGGGCCAGCGGGCGGCCACAACAGCTACAACAAGGATTGTTCCCACCCCGCCGGCCACCACCGCGCCGACAGCGCTCAGAAACGCAGCAGCCACCCCCGACTCGAACGCCCCAAGCTCATTCGATATACCGATAAAAACGTAATGCACAGCGTTCACTCGCCCACGCACCGCGTCGGGGGTTCTGGTGAGCAGGAGTGTGCTCCGGATTACTACGCTGATGTTGTCAAGCGCTCCCAGGATTGCTAGCATAGCGAGCGACAGCCAGAATGAGAGGGAGAGCCCAAAGATAATCGTCGCCACACCGAAGCCTGCAACGACCAACAGCAGAGTGCTTCCCGCGCGCCGGAAGGGCGGCAGCAGGGTCATTACGAGGGCCGCAGTCAATGCGCCAATAGCAGGGGCTGCGCGGAGCCAGCCGAGCCCCACCGCGCCCACCTGCAAGATGTCGCGCGCGAAGACCGGCAGCAGTGCGGTGGCCCCGCCGAGCAGCACCGCGAACATGTCGAGAGTAATCGCCGCCAGGATCTCCGGTGTGCTCCGTATGAAACGCGCCCCCGCCAGCAGCGACGAGATGCTCAAAGGCTCCGGCTCCGCCACTCGCTCAGCCACTATTGGGTGCATTAACGCGAGGAGCGCTGCCGACAGCAGCAGCCCGAAACCGGCGCCAACGTAGACAGACACGGGTCCCAGCGAGGTGGCCAGGAGCAACCCACCGGCTGCCGGCCCAATGATTGAGGCGGTCTGCCACGCGCCGCTGCTCCAGGTGGCGGCGCTGCCAAAGCTCTCCGGCGGCACGACCTGCGCGGTGAGCGAGCTGAACGCAGGGCTCTGGAACGCCCGCGCCAGACCAATCCCGAAGAGCAAACCATAAATCCCCAGCAGTGGCCCTGCGGCAGCCGACAGCCCGCCAAGCCCGAGCGTGCATGCCGCCACCACGCCAACAGCCGCCACGACGATCCACTTCCTGTTCCAGCGGTCGGCGATGTGCCCCGCAGGAAGCGCCAGCAAGATTACAGGCACGATCTCCACCAGGCCCACGAGCCCAAGCGCCAGTGGCGAGTTGGTGCGCAGGTAGAGGTCCCAGCCAACAGCCACGCCGAGCATCTGCTCAGCGATCACAGCGATAAAACTGCCCACCACGAGCAGGCGGAAGTCACCGAAGCGTAGCGCCGCGAATGGATCATGCCGTGGTTGCCCAGATTGTGTTTGATTGCCGTCCATTGGGCTCTCAACAGGGAGCATTCAAGTTTCCTTCTGTCATCTAGTGATGCGTTACAGGATGAGGAGCGGTCAATGAGTTCCTCAACAAGTGGCGAAAAGTCATACGGCTCCCCGGCCACAACCCGGACGCCGCTCGCTCCCATGCGCACTTCTCCAGAACATCCCTCACAAGCAACCTGCAGGTCATGGGCTCACTCTTGGACGAGGTATTGGTGTTTGTAGAGCATCGTCGGACAACTCCTCAAAGCAACCTGCACGGAGCGGCGACTGAGTCACGTGGGCTGTGCTCATCCCTCCGGCAAACAGATTACTGAGGCGGCGCGCAAAGTTGCTAATCGCATGCATAAATGAGAGTATAGCAGCGGGGTGTCAGGACGCGCAAATCAAGGTGTGCGTACAAACAGGCCATAGTTCTACGGCCGGACAGTGCAGCAACCCATTGTCATCACGCTCGACGACACGCAGAGGCTGTCAACTTGACTGCCGGCAGCAACGAACGTATTCGTGTCCAGCTCAAGAGCATTGATCTTACATGGCGGCTACATAAGTTAAACTGTCCCAGAGCCTACACTCTTGCGTGGGCCGTGTTACACCTGGCAAGGTGTCTCCAGAATCTCGTGTTAACGGTGCCAAAACATATGGAGCCTACGCAAAGCGTCTCCTTAGTGCGGACGGACGCAACCCCTGTGATCAGGAGACGAGCGGGATACTGAAGTGTGGTAGCAACATCTCGCCTGGTCCAGCCTACAGAGAAGATCCAGACGAGGGCGCTATAGGAGCCTGTCACGTAAGGTTGCCGAGATGTCAAGGCGGCGCTACTACAGGTGCATCCCGACGGCCATGACCGGTAGCACATAGTACAGAAAAGAGGACGACGCGCTTACCTTCCTTTCCAGGCCCAACAGTACAAGCGATTCGCGCAGGCCATGCAGTAATTTTCTGATTTCGGTGTTATAGCTTGCAGCCCTGCTGAGGCGAGCGTCTTTCCGGGCTGCCCGGTAGCTATTCAGCGATAGCGTGCCCCTGACTACGAGGTACTAATGACAATTGAGTGCGAACAACAGGTGGTCGAGCAGGCCCGGCACGACCACCAGGCGTTCAGACAGCTGTACCGGCTCTACTTCCCCCGCGTTTACGCCTACGTCAACTACAGGGTGGGCAACGCGCAGGACGTCGAGGATCTCGTGGCCGAGACGTTCTTGAGTGTGGTGCGCACGCTCGACAGCTTTGAGTGGAGGCACGACAACTCCTTTGCTGCCTGGCTCTTTCGCATTGCGCACAACCTCATCAGCAACTTCTACAGGGCCGGAGATCGTGCGGCACAGCCTCTCGCGCTCGACGCGCTACCAGAAATAAAGGACCACGCCCTGCTGCCTGAGGACGCCGTACTGCGCAACGAGATATTCTCGCACCTGCAGGGTCTGGTTCATACGCTCTCGGCACGCCGGTGTGAAGTGATTACCCTCAAGTATTATGCGGGCCTACAGAACCGAGAGATCGCCGAGGTGCTGGGCCTGGACGAGCGCACAGTAGCCTCGCACCTCAGCCGCGCCCTCACCGATCTTCTTGAGATGTACCAGGCCGGCGCAGGCTCTTCAACAGCCCGCTAAGCAGGCAACAGCATACGGAGTAGACATGAGAGAGATCGGACAAACTGGCATGAGCGAACCAGACAATCTGAACGGGCGTACCGAACAGGGGGTAGGCTCGCCCACCTCCGGCATTACTGTGGCTGATATGGAAGCCCTTTTGGCTGCTGATGTTCCTCCTCCAGATGAGGCGGTCGAACTACGGGTCGAAGCAATGGTAATGGCGGCATTTGAGCGACTTAGAGGCGGCATGCCGACCACGCGTTCGACGCATGCTACTTCGAAGATGGCACTGTCCACCGGCACTACGCGCTCTGCACAGACGCCTGAACAAGTTGGCGGCTCCAGGCAGTTGCGAGAGGCCAAGTTGACTGAACGCCCCGTTAGCGTCTTCAGAAGGCGCATGGGCTGGGCTGCTTCCTTTGCAACTGGAACGGTGGGAATAACGCTGCTCATTCTACTGTCTGTCGTGATGTCA
>JALYYZ010000298.1 GCA_030945985.1 Chloroflexota bacterium | reverse complement strand
CTTGGCATAGCTGCCGCCGGCATGCCAAACCAGGGCATGTCAACCACTACAGCCGTCGAAGCTGTTACTGCCTTGACCTGCGGGGCTATCCTCGGCATTACCTGGCAGAAGATGCCCATGACCACTGCGAATAGATCAGGAACCTACGGGAAGCCCCATGACAGAAATGGAGGGGTCTCAGGAGGGTTATCTGTTGAGGCAGGCAGGTACGGAAGCATCCGGGAGTGGGCCACATCAAGGAATCACCGTCTTGCCGCTGTCTGGCCATGGGCGGCTGTGGCGGTTGGAGCCGTTGCGGGCATCGTCCTGGCCCGCAGCGTACCCCTGGGAATGGACAGCGCCACAGCCCTGGCTTTTTATTGGACGCTCCTATCGGCGGCCATGCTGCTGACCATCTATGGTGGGCAGAGGCAAGCGATATGGGCAACAGGCACGCTCGCGGCGCTCAATGCCATGTCATTTGCTGTGACGTTGTTGATGGAGCCCGGCACCTTGACTGTTGGGCTGATGTCTCTAAGCAGGATAGGTCTGGCCTTACTCTCCGCGCTCCTATGGAATGTCCTGAGTGCGCACTTCACCGGAGGCGACCTCGTAGACCTGCAAGCAACAATTGAGAGCCACTCACAAGTTGCATCAGAGCCCGTTCGCAGAGACGGGTTGATCCCCCTTCTGGCCCAGCCAGTGGAGGCAGACGCACAGGATTTTCCGGGTGAATAGCGAGGCGCAACTCACATGGGTAATAGTTTTGCCCATGTTAGCAGGAGGCTTAGGGCTGCTTTTGTGGCTGGGGAGCTCCTACACGCGCCCCGGCATGGCTAACTGGTTGCGACCGGCTTCGCTGGCATTGCCGTGCCTGGCATTTCTTGCATGGGGTCCACTCTTGCTGACAGTGGCTGACGGCCAGCACCTGCTGCGCCTGATCAACGCTACAACCAGGCTCTCTCCTTCTATACGGATCGGTATTATGTCAACCGCTGTGCCGTTGTTCTGTGCCCTCTTTATAGCATGGGAAGAAGAGAGTAAGGCGTACAGCAGCCTCTGGAAGGGAGGTTCCCGTACAGGTCCTGCCCAGAGCTGGGGAGTCACAGTTGCAACCGTCACAGCCACCGGAAGCCTGACAAGCGCTGCACTACTCGTCGAGAGCAGCCTGCCCGCTATTCTCCTCCTGTTGGCTGCCGGTTTAGTAGCGGTAGCAAGGTTGCTCTTTATCCCACCCCCGCCGGTCGAGGGATTAGAGGTAGGGGAGGTGGTTCCCTTTTCTTCCTCTTCGGGTGATGCAGGCAATATGAGCCTCGCGCAACGAGTGGTAACAGTCACGCAGATCGGCACAACCTTATGTGCCGGCACAATGCTGCTTGTTCTGGGCGCGCTGCTGGTCGGGCGCTACGCGGCCAACATGGAGAGTGGTACAACGCTGGCTGCGGGCACCGGCCTGCTGGCGTTGGGATTGTGGGTGCGCCTCGGGGCTGCGCCTTTCGGTATGGGCCAGCAGGGCCTCGGCACGCTTCGACCGGTTGCAATGCTGGTAGCAGGTGCTCTCACCCCCGCCACGATCATAGTAGGCCTGTCCCTACTTGGCGGGGATCCTAAGATTGGCGACTCTATGGTAGGGACGGTTGGCGTTCACGCCGTTCCCTGGATAGCTGCGGTAGCCGCGCTACTGTCGGGAGTAAGCGCGGCGGGTCTAAAGGAGAAGCCTGCGCAAGAGCATGCAAATGTCGGCCTCTCCACTGTTGGGGCAGACCGCCTCTGGCCGCTGGTTGTGAGCGCCATCTCCTTGCAGACAAGCTGGGCCTTATGTGGCGTGCTGCTTGGAGGCGACACGGGTAATAATAGTGGGCAGGCTGCACGAGGCGCCGCGCTACTCGCCCTCAATTTAGCTTTTGCTGTACCCCTCCTCTGGCTCGTGTGCGGTGAAGGCACAAAACTCAACAACAGCGTCAGGCGACTGGGCACCTTTGTGGCCGTAGGCTCCCTGCTGGGTCTGCCTCCCCTGGGTGGTTATAAGGGCATGCTGATGATAGCGCAAGAGGCAGCCGGATTGAACGGCTGGCTCCTGGCGGGGCTGCTTGCCGGCAGCATCCTCACTGCCGGCGCATGGTTGTCCGTAACGTCGGAAATGGCGAGACCTGGAGCGGAGGAGCAAGGCCATTTCGCGGTGAAGATTCCACGTACATCTCGTTTCGCTCTGCCCGCAGTTGAAGAGATAATGGTGTGGACGCTCATACCGGCTCAACTGCTGCTATTCCTGCTCAGTGGGCGCATCCTTGCTCCATGAGAGAGAGAGATAATATAGATGTTCGCAAAGTTCGCAAGAGAAAAGTCGGTGGCCCTTTATCACATGGAGTTAGCAGGTGAGAGCGCTGATGGCCTGGAAGTGCGCGCCTTGAAAGCTCCGAGGTTCGAGACGAGGCTGCGACACATAGGTCTCCACTTCACAGACGAGATAACGGAGGCAGACGTGGTGGTTGCAACCGGGCTGCTCACCGAACGGTCGCTAACCTGCGTACTAGATGACCTGGGCAGGATACCTGATAGTGCCACCCTGGTGGCTGTGGGCGATAAAGCTGTGGGTCATGGCGCCTTAAAGGCTGGAGGAATAGGGCGGGAGATTACTTTGCCTGGGGTCTCATTCTATACACTGAGCCACTACGCTCATGTACAGGTGTCCGTGCCCGGGAACCCGCCTACTCCACAGGCGATCCTCGCCGGCATAGAGACTGCGCTCAAGCAGGCAACCCAACCCAGGGGCGCTATCCGATTTGAGGACGAAGAGGTGTAGTTTAAGCCTCATGGCCTTCGACCGGCACCACCTTCTTTTCTGTGCGCCTGCTGACCCGCAGCATGCCCAATAACTCTTTACGTAGCACGTCACTGGTCAAATTGGAAAGCATATGACCCCCTTCTGCTACTGATATAATACCGCGCTCTTCGCTCACCACCACGGCCACGGCGTCCGAGTATTCGGATATGCCGAGGGCGGCGCGGTGGCGCGTGCCCCAGTGGGTGGGGCCAAGCACATTGTCGGATAGCGGCAGCACGGTACCTGCCGCCACGATGCGCACACCACGAACGATAACGGCCCCGTCATGCAAAGGTGTGTTGGGATAGAAAATGGTGGAGAGTAACTGGCGAGTAACCTCCGCGTCGAGAGGCACCCCACGGTCAGCATAGTCTTGCAGCCCTGTTTGGCGCTCCAGCACGATCAATGCGCCATGTTTCTGCAGGCTGAGAATTGCACAGGCGGCGACCACCTCATCGATGGTGACTTCAGCGGCACGGCTGCCTCGCAAGGCACCTCTATTAAGCCACATACCCGTACGTCCAAGTTGCTCCAGGGCACGGCGCAACTCAGGTTGGAAGATTATAGGGATGGCCACCAGCAACGCTAGGCCAGAGTTGCGGATGAGCCATGTGAGGGTGGAGAGTTGGAAGAGGCTGGAGAGAAGGGCCGAGGTGAGCCACAGAATAATTATGCCGCGCACAAGCTGTACTGCTCGTGTGCCCTGCACAACGGCCAGCAACCAGTAGAAAATCAAGGCCACGGCCGCTACGTCCAGCACCGTCGCCCAGTTCACACGAGATAGGAGCCATGTAGAAAACTGCGTCATGCCAGCCTCTTGTGCTGCTATTCTATACCGTAGCCGCTCTTTGGGCAAGGCAAAGTCCAGCGCAGAGTATGTAGTACTGCTGCCACTACACACTCTGTCCCTTACAGTGGAAGACGAGACCTATTTCCCAGTGCAGCTTCATGGACCTCTTGGGGTAAGAGCGCTTCTTTCCCAAGACAAACAAATCACAACCCTGCGGGCTGTGATTTGTTTGTCTTACTTCCAAAAGCTAAAAGTTCGCTCAAAGCTATATTAGCGAAAGTTAGGGGCGAAAGTCAAAGGCGAAAGTTGGGGCCTAAGCCCGCGCCCTCACTCCTTTGCCTTCTGTGGCGGTGCTGACGCGGGTGCGAGAATTGCTTGTCTCACCTGTCTTGACCTTGGTCGTATGCGCTACTTCGCCGCCGGCATCGGCTTCTTTTGCCATGCGCTGCATCTCACGCTGCAGCACAGGTACGCGACTGTTGTCAGGCTCCAGGCGTGTCAGGCGACCGTACAGGCGGGCTGCCTGGCCGTATTCACCCAACGCGGTAAGCTGCTGGGCCAGCATATGGTGGCCTTGTATATCCTCAGGCGAGAGAGCCAGTAACTGGTGCAAGGCGGCGATTGCCTCCTCGGTGCGTCCATCTTTGGCAAAAACTTCGGCCAGCGCACGTTCGCCGGATACGGCGTCCTGTATACGGCCTGATTGCACATACATGTTGATCAGTTGCTGACGAGCATCGATATCGCGCGGAGCGATACGCACTACACGGTCGTAAAGCTGTAACGCGTCGTCATGTCTGCCCAGAGTATATTGCAGGTCGCCCGCCTTCTGGTAAGAGCGAATGGCGTCCTTCATCTGGCCTGCCTTCAGTTGTAGCTCGGCCAGGATAATCAGCTCGCTAATACCGAGGTCGGTCATACCAAGCTTGATGTACAGGTCGCTCAGCTTGCGACGAACGGCAACGTTGTTCGGTGCCAGACGAGACATATGCCCCAGCGTCTCCAGCGTCTTCTCGTGGTCGTTATTCCGCTGGAAGAGAACCAGCAGCTCGTTTAGCTCGGCCAGCGCCTGCCCAAGCTGCCCTTGCCTGAAATAGATGTCAGAGAGACGTGTATAGACCGAGTAGTCGGCAGGCATTAGTGCTTTTAGCGCCTGCAGCGCGCCTGCGGCACCTTCCCAATTGCCTTGTGACGCATGCGCCTCGGCCAGGGCGTAGTACAACTGCGCGGGCTCAGCCAGGCGAGTGAAGCTGTATTGCGGCCTCGGCGACTCGAGTTGATCGGAGCTACCCGTGGGGCGTAGAGACATCAGCGCCTGGGGCGCGTTGAGCAGTTCGATGGCTCTCACCGCGTGCATCGCCGCCACACCCCAATCCTTGGCGTTGAGCGCTAGATCGGTGCGGGCCTGGCAGATCAACACCTCCAGCACCAGCCACGAAGTGTCTATCTCCGTTGTGGCCCCAAGCTGCATCAGCATCAGTGCCTTATCAAGGGAATCGGCGGCGATCTCGGGCAATTTGTTACGCTCGGCCATAATCGACAGACCGTACAGCAACGAGGGTGAGGCCTTCTTGCTCGTCGCTGAGTGCATCTCTTCCATGAAAAGCCGTAGGCTTACTGCATCTCTGTCGGCGCGATCCAGCACACTATCGAGGGCGTCCCACTGCGTATCGTCGTTAGCCCAGGCGAGCACCGTATAGAGCCGGACAAGCGCTGCATTGTTTCCAGGATCGAGGCGAAGGGCAAGACTAAGGTCCATCAGGGCGTCACTATTGTTGTCCAGGGCAAGGTTGTAAGTGCCCACAGCCAGTGCGACCTCGGACGATTTGGGCAATCTGGCTTTGAGAGCAAGCGCTTCTTCGAGCGCTTTTTCGTAGTTGCCGGCTTTGGCGAAGTTTTCCGCCACCAGGAGCATCGCGCTCGCAGCAGCCTCTTCCTGGCCCGAGTCCAGGAGCAACACACCAAGTTTCTGTTGGAGAGCCAGGTTCTGAGGCTGGAGA
>JALYYZ010000436.1 GCA_030945985.1 Chloroflexota bacterium | reverse complement strand
GACAAGGACGGCATTGTGTGCTATATCCAGACCGGCCCGGTTGACCGGCCGCTTATGGAGAAGTGGCTGCTCGGCCAATAGCTCTGCTCCTCTCTTAATGCAGCTTCCAACCACCTCTTAGCTTTTGAAAGAAAAACAAACAAATCAAAACCCTGGGGGTTTTACTTTGTTTGTTCTTGGAAACCAGCGCTCTTTCCCCAAGAGGTCCATGAAGTTGCAATAACAATGCCGGCCTGCGTGGCGGAGTGGCGGGTGCAAACCTATGGGCAAGCGGCGAATGCCATGTCGCCTTGTTGCGCCAGCGCCAGCCATGTCCCCGGCCTTTTATCGACCATCTTAGTCCAGAAGATAAGGTCACCGCTACTCTCCCATGCTCTCTGAAGCCTGAAAGTAGCCCTGTACTCCTGTCCCGTCATCAAGCTGTAGCCGTCCGCCGCGACGCTCCGTCGCAATTGCAGGTCTGCCTGCGCGATATTCGGCTCTTTGTAGTGCATGACGAGCAGGCCGAGTGGCTCTTCTTCACCCTGCTGCCACCTGTAACCCACGCCCACAGCGTTATATGCTCCAAGTTGTGATCTCGGGCCGACCAACTCACCCTCTTCGTTCCCCACCTCCGACTTATCTGTCACAGCCTGGTTTGTACTACTGAACGCCCTACAGCCCGCAGTGCCAGAGTATATAAAGGCCCCTGAGACCTCACCAAGTTGGCCGATGACAGCCTTTATATTAGTGGCAGTTTCCCATGCGGCAGTTCCGCCCGAGCTTGCATCTATGGCGCTGTGCAGTAGGTCCAGGTTGTCGCAGGTAAGCAAGATGTTGCCCTGCACATGCTCTGCTGTATACTTTTGGACAGGCTCGTATGATGCTGAGCCTACGCCGTAGCCTGGAGGCTGAGTGTAGACTGATATGCCTCTGTATTCTTCCTTATTGAAGCCGGTCGTGGCAAAGTTGCTCAGTATGGCCGCGATGTTAGCCGGGTTGCTGAAGCTCAGTAGATGGAGAGGCGTCTGCCCCTGCGTCTGCGCTGTAGCCTCCCAGGCGAGATCGGTGGGCTGCCATAGCCGGCGTACTACCTCACTCTGCGTGTAGCTGTCCAGGTAGTTTGATGGTGCGCCGCCTTCTTTCGCTACTTCATTAGCGAATGCCCTGTTTTCCTCCGGCCCAGCCGCGCTATTCAGCGCTTCCAGACCCTTGCGCTCCTTTATTGACGTCCAATCTGTAAAGACGACCCTTTGTGTCCCGGAGGGCACGTATCTCAGCGCCTGTGCCAGTGCGGCTGACCCTTCGGCTCCTGTGCCTGCTGTGCCACACGCGATAAGCGTGAGCAATAGCAACGGGAGCAGCAGGCAAGATAGCAGCTTCATAATATGGTCATCACCGTAGTCCGCCTCTGGTTACCCGTCTATCGTGCTGAAGAGGTTATTCAGCGACTCTGCCAGTGTGGGGTGGGCGAATACGCCGTCGCGGAGCTTGCTGTAGTGCAAGCCACCCATCATAGCGATCTGTAGCATTGCCATGATCTCGCCACCCTCTATCCCAAGCACTGCGGCTCCCAATATCTTGCCGCTTTCAGCGTCGACGAGCGCCTTCATGAAGCCGCGACTCTCGTCGACCTCAAGCGCTCGCGCCACATTGCTCATCGGCATCTTCGCGACTTTGACCTTCTTCCCTTTCGCTCGCGCCTCGTTCTCGCTGAGACCGATCCTCCCCAACTGGGGGTCTATGAAGACCGTATATGGCACCAGCCTATCGCGCGTGGACGCATCACCTCCCTCTAACAGGTTCCTTTTCGCGATGCGGAAGTCGTCGTATGAAATGTGCGTAAAAGCAGGCCCGCCGTTCACGTCGCCCAGGGCGTAGATACCGGGCACGTTTGTCTCCAGCCTGTCGTTGACGGGGATGTATCCATGCTTGTCCATCAACACGCCCGCAGCCCCGAGATCCAACCTATCGGTGTTAGGCGTTCGGCCCAAAGCGACCAGCAAGTGTGAGCCTGTGCGTATGTGCTCGCCGTCGGCAGCCTTGAGGTGCAGTTCTATATTGCCGTCCTTTGTATGCCGTACGCCGATTGCCTCTGTCTTTAGCAACAGCTCTATACCGTCCTGCCGCAATATTGTAGCGACTTCCTCGGCTACGTCGCTGTCTTCCCTACCCAGGAGTTGCGAGCCGCGCTGCACAACCGTTACACGGCTGCCGAAGCGTCTGAACATCTGAGCGAACTCGAGGCCAATATATCCACCCCCCAGCACCAGCAGATGCGCGGGCACCTCGTCCAGCTCCATGATCGAGGTGGAGGTCAAGGCGGGTACGCTGCTGAGCCCTTCAAGAGGCGGCATGCCTGGCCTGGCACCGCTGTTTATGAAGATAGTGTCTGTGGCGCTAATCTCGCGCTCCTTGCCGTTGCTCATACGCACGCGGAGGCTTTTCGGGCCTGTGAAATATGCTTCGCCCTTTATCAGTTCCAGGCGATCCACGCCGGTGAGGCTCGTTTCACTACCCTCCCTGAAGCTGGTCACTATATCGCGCTTGCGCTGCCGTATCCGCCTTTCATCTATGGTTGGCTCACCGACAAGCACACCGTAGTCTCCCGCGCGCCGCGCCAGGTAAGCGACCCGCGCGCTCGCGACCATCGTCTTGGTGGGGGTGCAGCCCTCGTTGATGCAGGTCCCCCCGACATGCTCGCGCTCGATAAGGGCCGTGGTGCGTCCGGCCCCCGCAATGGCAGTGGCCAGCGGCCCTCCAGCCTGTCCGGCGCCGATTATAACCACGTCAAAGTTGGTAATTTCTGCCATAAGTATACTCCTGTCTCCTTGAGCGGGTGATGCTCTTCAATCCTTAATGCAGCTTCATGGACCCTTTAGCTTTTGAAAGAAGAACAATCAAATCAAAACCGCAGGGTTTTGATTTGATTATCCTTGGAAAGATGCGCTCTTCTCCCAAGAGGTTAGGGTTTCCCCCGTCCCTAAGGAACCCTACTGGCTCCGGTGCCTTTAGGGACGCTGGAAACTATATTATGTCGTCAAAATGCCTGAAGAGGCAATAGCCCGCGCAAGGCGCTTTTGATCCATTGTACCATTTGTACTATCTGCTGTGCCTGTTGTCGCTCGACCGTATGCTACTGCTCCACCTACCCATTCGGCCAGCCTTTCGGCGGGGGCATCTACTGTCTGAATGGGTGATGCCATGTCTGCCTCGCAGGCATTATAGTTTACTTGCAACCGTTCTATAATTCGTGGAGGACACAATGGACAACAATAACGGACACAAAGATCTACTGAACACTCTATCAAATGGCCTGGCGGACGCTGTTGAGAGCGCGAGCAAGGCGCTGGTTACGGTCAACGGCCGCCAGCGGCAGTCGGCCAGTGGCGTGGTGCTCTCACAAGGTGTGGTTATCACAGCCGAGCATGTTCTCGAGCGTGACGAAGACATCACCGTGCAAACGGCTGATGGGCGCACCCTCCCAGCGCAACTTGTAGGCCGCGACCATGCATCAGACCTGGCTATTCTCAAAGTGGCTGATCTCAACATTGAACCGGCCAACTTCGCTGAGGGACCCGCGCGTGTGGGCCAGATGGTACTTGCTATTGGCCGCCCTCACGAGACGGGCGTGATGGCTAGCTCGGGTATCGTCAGCGCTGTGGGCGGACCGATCCGCACCGGGCGTGGA
>JALYYZ010000256.1 GCA_030945985.1 Chloroflexota bacterium | reverse complement strand
CAGTAGCGCTAGTGGCAGCAGCCTCCTGGTTGGCATCTGTTGTAAACGGCTGAGCATCATCTATTTTGCGAAGTGGTTTATCCTGAAATACCAGAATCCCAGGGCTGAAATGGCGAAGAAGGCGAGCATCAGGGCCGAAAGGAAGCGGGCGGAAGAGGAGCGCCCCCACAAGGCTGACAGCAGTATCCCACCGCCGATTGCGACTATGGGCAGCGCGAATAGCGAATAGCGGACGTAGAGGTTAGCTACCCAGCCGATAACAGCAAATATGATCACAGTAGCCAACCAACTGAACGCAGCAAGCATGAACCACTCTAGCCTTTCTGCACGCTCGCTGACAGGCTCTGCGCCTGTTCTCGGCGATGAGTCGTCTTTACTTTCCGGATTGTAACCAGGCGAACCAGGCGAACCAGGCGAACCAGGCGAACCAGGCAATACCAGCGCAAGGCCAAGTAAGGCCCCAGCTACCGCCCAACCTTTGTAGAAGGCTACAGCCTCTCTCCAAAAACCATCGATTCCGCCAAAGAACCAGTCGCGCCAACTTGTAGCCTGACGGTAGACCAGGCCCAGGCTGAGATCTGCGAGTGCGCCACCTACCCTGGGATAGACGCGTATGCCAGGCGCCTTCTGCGCTGCTCTCTGGCTGTTTATCTCGCCAAGTGTGCTCAACATGCCGCCGATAGTATTGCGGTAATAGAGTAAGTATGCCACCCCGGCGGCAAGGAGCAATGCGCTAAGAGCCCATACAGCGCCTGAACTCCCCAGTGCCCACTCTTTATGCTGCTTCCGATCTCTGACGATTATCGCCATCGTAGTAAGGCCGAAAGCTACTGACACCATCTGCACATCTCCCGGATGGCTCAGGAGGGCCGTCAGCAAAACGATTGCTAAAAGCCAAAATGCTCCACGCCGTGGGCTGATATTCCTGCAAGCTCCCACAGCTACTGCAAGCGTTGCTAATACCGCAACGTCACCGAAGAGGTTAGACGTGATACCCCAGGAGTAGGGTAGGACTCCGATGGGAAGTGTCAAGTAGAGCATGCTTGAAAAGAGACCTACCCTCCTGTTGAACACCCTTGATCCAAGATAAAAGACGAGCAGAGTGCTTGTTACTCCGAGTGTGACGGTAAACAGCTTAACCGCTAGCTCCTCGCTTTGCAAGAGCCAGTGGAATGGCACCATAAAAAGGTAAGTGGTAGGCAAGTAGTATGTGAGTTTGCCTCCCCATTCGTATGCTACCGTCTTAAAGAGCAGCGTGCCTTCCTCTATTCGCTCGAGGTTGTGAACGTGGAAGCCCAGATCGATGATGGATATGCGTGGGTGCATCTGACCTGCGACTAGAAAGCTGGTAGAGACCAGGAGTAACGTTAGCAGCCCCCGGCGATCTGTGGCTCCCCACTTCACTCCACCGGCTCTGAGCCCCCACCCTCCCACATAGCGCGCCAACAGGATGAATATCACAGCTACCGCAGTAGCCTCAGCCCACGACAAGTACCACTGCCTGGAGGTAAGCCATAAGCGATCGTATATAGTAAGACCTGCGGCCAGCACGCCTACGAGCGTCGATGCAAGGCCCACTGTACCCCCGCCCCACCCTAGCAATGAGAGTGCTATGCCGAGAAGCCCTGCCGTTGCGCAAAGGGCTAACAGCATCTCAACAGGCGGCCCGATGAACCCCTCGTGGCCGGCTGCAGGTGACACCTTTAGCTGGGTGACGGTTACTCCCAGTGTACGTGGGTCACCGGGCGGCGTGAATTCATTGGCGATGATGTGCAGCCGCAGCGTGCTACCTTCGAGCGCTGCGATAGGCACTTTCATAGAGTAATCTATGAGGCCCGCCGCCGGAGCAGTCCGCAAAAGTGTTTGCCCGTTTGCTTCGATAATTACCTGTGCGGGCGGCACACTTTGCGGTCTGCCGCCGGAGAGGGTGATTACTGCGTCGTACTCCTGGATGCCTACGTCCTGTAGGGTCACCCATGAGTCGCCCGTGGTCCAGCGAAACGGAATGCGCTTCTCACCGGCCATCACCTCACGGGTGTTGAACCCATCGATCATAGGTGTGTCGTCCACCCCGCCAAAGATGATAGTGTACGCTGGGCGAAATTGGTACGCTGCGGCTATCAGCAGTAACGTAGCAACAACACCGACGTAGATGCCTCTGTTGAGCAATCTGCTCGGCAACTTCATCTTGTGGTAGGTAGGCATAGGCAGTAGAATAGCCGGAGAGCATAGCTTCAGGCGTTGTCTCCAATATACAGAGAAACGGGCCTAGTCGCCAGTTCCCAGGTAGGCTTCTATAACACGCTGATCGCTGCTTACCTGTTCGGGGGTGCCTTCGGCTATGAGATTGCCGAAGTTGAGCACACCTACACGGTCGCACAGGCTCATCATCAGGCTCACATCGTGCTCTATGATCAGCATCGTGATACCTTCCTTCTGCAAACCGCGCAGTCGAGCCTGTAGCCCCTGGCTCTCTGCGGCGTTCATGCCTGCGGCGGGCTCGTCCAATAACAAAAGCTGTGGCTCAGAGGCCAGGGCGCGCACCAATTCCAGGCGGCGCTGGTCGCCGTAGGATAGGGCTGCGGCCGGTTGCGCTGCCACCCATTCGAGGCCCACTTGCCGCAGAAGGGTGAGAGATTTCTCCCTGGCGTCCACTTCTTCGCGCTTGACTCGTGGCGAGAAGACGAGCCGCTCAATGAGAGTTGATTTCATCCTCGCGTGCCGGCCTACCACCACGTTTTGTAGGGTGCTCATTGCTCCAAAGAGACGTATGTTCTGGTATGTGCGCGCGATACCGAGCGCGGCTATGCGGTGGGCGGGTAGCCGCTCGATGCGCGCCCCATTAAAGGTGACCCTGCCTGACGTGAGAGGCACTATACCACTGAGCATATTTATCAGGGTGGTCTTTCCCGCGCCGTTGGGTCCTATAAGCCCATAGATTTCCCCGCGTTTCACCTCAAGGCTGACATTGTTGACGGCTACCAGCCCGCCGAACTGCCGGGTCAGCCCTTCGACCACGAGGATTGAGTCACCGGCGCGTATGCTCACTTCTCCTCCTCTGTTAGCCCTGGGCCAGCACCGTTGGTTGCTTCATCGTGTTGCATCTCCCCCGTGCTTGCAGCTTTAGCCCGTGCGGCCACCGGATCCAGGAGCGTTTCTACCTCTTTACTCGCCTGGGGGTCCTCTGCACTTCCCTCCGGCAGCCATGTGTCGGAGCCTGGTGACTCTACCCGAGGCCGAGCAACTCGTCTCTTGAGGTTGATCCCGAGCGAGGCGGTTAGCAAACCGTTGGGTAGGAAAAGGATGACCGCGAGAAGAACAAGTCCGGTGAATATCTCCGGCTGGTTCTTGACATCTATGCCGCCGAGCAGCGGCATGACACGTATCACATCAGGCAAGATAGTAACCACGAAAGCCCCTATGATCGCCCCCCGCCAGGCGAAGGTACCACCTATCACCGCGAAGAGGAGTATCTGCACCGCCTGGCTGAAGCCGAAGTCGGCGGGGCTGATGAACTGGCGCAGGTGCGCGTAGAGCGCGCCTCCCGTGGCCGCGATGGCTGCGCCTATGACGTAGGCGGTGACCTTGTAGAAAGTTACGTTTATCGCCATCGTGCGGGCGGCGCTCTCGTCTTCACGAATCGCTTCGAGTGCGAGGCCCATCTTCGAGCCTTTGAGCCTGCTGAAGAAGAAGGCAAAGAACGCCAGCGTGCCATATATCTCCCAGAAGCCTACGTTAATTGTAACGTTGCCCGTGTTCAGCCTGAGCCCCTCAGAGCCGCCCACCACGTCAAGGTTCACCAGTATAATGCGTACCACCTCGCTGAAGCCTATCGTCGCGATAGCCAGAAAGACGCCCCGCAACCTGCCAATGGCGAGACCAAGCACCAGCGCAACAGCACTTGAGAAAGCCGCCCCCGCAACCACGGCTGGAAGGAGCGGCCAGCCGGCGTTCATAGTGAGCAGCGACGCTGTGTACGCGCCTATAGCCATCGATGCGGCGTTGCTAAGGGTCAGCATGGCACACGAAAGGGTTATATAAATGCTCAACGCCATGATGGCATTGATGCCGATGAAGTTTATGATAAAGCTGTTGTTGTTGTAGAAGTCGGCCATAGGGTTTGCCTGGCCTTAACCTGCTCGACTTTGCTTCTGCCCGAATATACCCTGCGGGCGCACTAGCAGCACGAGAAAGAGCGCGGCGAATACAATGGCGTCCCGCATCTGAGAGCCGCCGAAGAGCACGCTCAGCACTTCTATCAACCCCACCCCAAAGCCCGCGAGCACTGCGCCCGGTATGCTGCCCATGCCGCCGAGAATTATCACTGAGAGCCCCTTCAACTCGACCTGGCTGCCCATGCTCGGCTCGATGCTGTTGAGGCTCATGCCGTAGAGTATGCCTGCTGCTCCTCCGAGAGCCGAAGCTATAAAGAAGGTCTGCATGATCACACGGTCGATGTTGATCCCGAGGAGGGCTGCGGCTTTTGGATTTTCAGCCACGGCACGCATAGATCTACCAAGCCGGGTGCGACGAACCAGCCATGTAAGTCCGGCCATGAGCACCAGGCTTACTGCTAGTATGGCGACATCCAACAGCCGCAACCTGAGTGAGCCAAAGTCGAAATAGATCTGCGGGAAAGCGCCCGCAGAGAATTGTTTGCGCTCGTCGTTGAAGAGCAAACGCGAGAGCCCCACGAAGAGCAGTGACACACCTATTGAGCTGATAATTGCCGACAGGTGCCCTGCTCCACGCTGTCTTAGCCGTAAGAAGGCTACACGATCCAGCAGCACTCCGAGTAGCCCCGACAGCAGTACGGCCGCCGGAAAGGCCAACCACAGGCTCCAGCCCTGCACTTCCACCAGCCACCATGCAACGGTGGCCCCCAGCATGAATATCGAGGCGTGCGCCAGGTTGAGTATATCCAGCACCCCGAAGATGAGCGTGTAGCCAAGTGCGAAGAGGGCGTAAATGCTGCCTGCGAAGAGCCCGTTAAGCAGTTGGGCCGGAAGTTGTGCCAGGTTCATAGGCTCGGTACTCGCCGCCGTACAGGGTAAAAAGAGGGGCGGTTCGCGAACCGCCCTGGCCTTTTATATTGCCTGATGGCTACTTCAGCACGTCGAATTTGCCGTCTTTGACTATTTGCACCACGGGCGCATGGTTAGCATCACGCTTATCGGTGAACGAGAAGGTGCCCAGCACGGTTGGTATATTGCCGGTGCTCTTGAGGGCGTCACGTATGGCTGTACGAGCTTCGCGCAGGGGCTTGCCCGCGAAGTTCGCACGCTTGGCTGCGTCATAAGCAATTTTGACCCCGGCGTATGCCTGGGCGGCAAACTGGTCGGGTGGGCTGCCGTTGGCCTCAGTGAACTTCTTGATGAAATCCTTGCTGAGAGGGTCGTCCGAACTGCTGTTCCATGCTGCTCCCACTATGAGCCCTTCCGCAGCCGTGCCCGCACCCTTCAGCACAGCAGGCGAGTTAAAGCCGTTGCCACCGATGATATGCACCTTGGGATCTATGCCGATGTCGTTTCGAGCTTGCTGCAAGATACTTTGCGCCGGCTTCGCCAGGGCCGATACAACGATAGCATCGGGGTTGTCAGCCTTTATCGCCGTAAGCTGAGACTTGAAGTCGGTATCGTCTTTACCAAAAGTCTGCTCGCTTATTATCTGTATGCCATTCTTGCCCAACTCGGTGCGGAATACATCTGCGCCCGATTTGCTGAAGGCATCGTCCTTAGCATAGAGCAGGTCTACTTTGGTAATGTTCAACTTCTCTTTGGCGATTTTGATCGTTTGCGGTATCACCTGGGATTCGGCCAGAGAGTCGCGGAAGATGTAGTCGCCGATGTCCGTTATGCCCCCTGCGGTATTGGAGACGGCCAGCACCGGCACCCCCAGCCGCTGGGCGATAGGGTCGGACGACTTTGCTTCGTTGCTGAGGGTAGGACCTATCAACACGTCTACCACGTCTACGTTGCTCAGCTTCTGAAAGACCGTGACTGCCTGGTCCGGCTGGCCTGCGGTATCCTCAAAAAGGGGTATTATTGCGAGGCCGCCCGTGCTGCTCATGATTTCTCTCACGGCCAACTCGGCAGCGGCGCGTTGCGACTTGCCGTATACGGCATTGCCCCCGCTTGTAGCGAAAGCAAAGCCGATGCGAAGCTGAGTGCCCGCCTTTATGTCCGGCGCTGCATCTGCCGGTAGAGTGGGGTTCGAGGCAGCTTGCGTGGTTGCGCCGCCGGACGGCTGTGTAGGCGCGCCGCCTGTAGTTGGGGCCTGCGCGGTTGCTGCCGTTGTGCTGTTTACGGTGGCTGTAGGAC
>JALYYZ010000434.1 GCA_030945985.1 Chloroflexota bacterium | reverse complement strand
GGCTACACGTTGGGAAGTCTCCTTCGGAGACTCTGCTGCACGGATGAGTCCCGTAGGGACTTCCCAACGTGTAGCCCGTGAATTTATTCACAGGGCGATATTTGCAAACACGCCCTAGTAGGCTGCGACGTTCGGGGTCTGGGGTGGTTGCTACTACCCACTTGTAAGAAATTCACTGGTGAGTGCGTTGGAAAGATACGAGGCAGTGTGGTTGTGCCTCACATGCTTCTTACTTCTTCCTTGCTCCAGGCTTCCCTTTCAGAAGGCCTGGATTCCTTTTATCTTCCGCAGCCATATCGCCAAAACATGAAGAGAGACCGCGTGGTTTGACGCAATGATTATAGTCTCCACAGGAGGAAGCGTTATGACTAGATTGCTCATAAGAAGTGGTGAGAATCTTCAGATAGTGTTATATGGTGAGGCCAAAGCAGCAATCAACGCCAGGTACAAAGGCCAGAACGTTGAATGTGAATGCAAGGTTTGTGACCGACACTGGACGCCTCTAGTACACAGGGGTGGCCGCTTCGCTAGTGGCTGGTGGAAATGCCCCAATGAAGGATGCTCGCTGGACATAATATGACCGGCAGGCACGACATCAAATAAAGAGAACACCGCACCGCCGGAAACCACTGTGTCTTTCTTCACCTCCGTAAAGGTAGACACTGGAAGGCCGCTGGGAAATCGGCGACCACTGGTGGCCTTATAGATGTTCAGGCGTACGCTTCATCACCCTCTGCCCTGTCCACCCATATGAATCGTGCATAAATGGGCGTGCTAACGTGATCTCAGCCGTTGCTGCAACTCACGCACTGCTGGCCCATGAGTTGGGATTTATCTACCTATGGAGGGACATCTCCTGCAAGATGGAATACGAGATGCTTGCAGATATTCTCCCAGTGGCGATCATCTATGTACAGCCGCACGTGATCCCTGTCACGAAAGTGTCCTCAGCGGCACCGGTGCTGGTCGCGAGAGCAGGCATCAGCGGCTCTCCGTCAGCCTTCATCAGAAGTGACGGAGAACCCCTTTGTAACACCGCTGCTGATGATTTACCTTGCCGATGTTTGACAACCCTGGAAGAATGTACCAGCTACAATCTTAGCCGACTGCCCTCTTGTGACCGTGTCGGCGGGCCTGAAGTAAGGACGGTTGCCAGGGCGGCATGGCTCTGCTTGCCCATTTTCCGGGTTCACACCACCGCAGGCATAGCCGCCCATTACATTACGTATGAAGAGCCGCTGTATGAAGAGGTAGAACAGATCTCCTGTTCCCACGTCCTCGAAGCTCTGCTCTGTCTGTACCTCGGAGAAGCCGGCGGCGTTGGACACTATCTTCGATAGCTGTCTTCGTGATGCATTTGCTGATGGTCTGAAGTATGGCCGATTAATCGGACCTATACACGGCTCGTCGCGGCGCGTGCCGCATGAATACCCGGCCATGACGCTCCGATTTAACAGCCTGTTTATGAAGGGGTAGAAGGGGGACCCCACAGGTGTGTCCTCGAATAGCTGTGAACCTGGATCTTCCCCGAAGCCTGCGCTGTTCGCTACCAGCTTGCTGATCTGGCCTCTTGTTACCGGGTTGTTGTAGCGGAAGTATGGGTTGTCACCCTCGCATGGCTCCGGCTCTCCCGTGAGTGGATTGGTGCCTCCACAAGTGTACCCTGAGATTATTCCGCTGCATGCCAGGCAACGAACGTAGGCGTAGAAGGTATTTGTGGATGGCACATCCGTAAACTGCAGGTTGCAGGCTGTAACCGTTACCATCGGGGTTGCGCTCGCCGATGGTGCTGTAGCCGTTACTGTAAAGGTGGAGGTGGGCCGGGGTCGGGTGACGCTTGCGGACGGCATGGCAGGAGTGCCAGTGGACGTTGCGATTATGCTTGGCGGTGGTGTGCCGGCTTGGGTTGGGGGCACCTGGGTGCCAGTGGGTGGCCGGGCCGTCAGCGTTGGTGGGACGGCAGACCGCGTGGCTGAGGGAGTTGCAACCTGCGGTGTGGAACTGGGAGTATTTGTGCGGCTCGAAGTAGGGGGAGTAACCACCGGGGTAGGCGTCGGCGCCGGCGTTCGCGGGTCGATTATCGAGAAGAAAGCGTCGGTGCCTCCTGCAAGAGCAGGTTGCAAGGGACCACCCACCACCGGGAAGTTGGCCGAGTCGGTATAGCCTGCGATGTATGCGTAATAGTCGGAGAATTGCGTATCGTCGATTCTGAGGGTGTCAATACCCAGGCCCGCATCGGTACCGCTGCCCCCCAGGTAGGTAGAGTAATTGAGCGTGTTACCTGCAAAGCTCAGAGCAGTCACGAAAGCATCAGAAGGGCCGCCGCCATATTGAGACTGTGCGGCATTCAAGATGGGAAATCAAGCGAGTTTGTGTAGCCCGTGACGATGGGCCGGACGATGGATGAGCCAATCACCTCTTGGATTCCTCTTATCGAATCCTCCCCGCTGCCGCCCAGGTATGTCGAGTAAGATAGCGTATTTGCGTCTGAACCAACGTGGGTGATAAAGCCGTCGGAGACCCCGCCCGCAAAGTGCGACTGGTAGGCGTTTACAGTAGGAAAGTTGGGTGAGGCCGTATCACCGGCAACAAAGATTAGGGCGCTGCCTGACGCGTAGATAGAGCGTCCCACGTCAGGCCCGCTGCCACCCAGGAAGGTTGAGAAGCCTATCACTGAGGTGGTCGCATGGTACATTGTGACAAAGGCGTCACCGTTGCCGCCGTACAGAGGTTGGTATGCGTTCAAGGTTGGAAACTGGGGTGAGGTGGTACGCCCGGTTACGTAAATCTCTCCGCCGCCAGCCAGGCCTGCAGCCAGAGCTTCGTCGTCGCCTGTGCTGCCCAGGTATGTAGAGAAGTTGGGTGGCCGCCCTGCCGCGATGATTAGCTCGGACGCGAACACGTCGGAAGCGCCACCTCCATATTGGGTTTGCGACGCACTAACCAGGGGGAAGTCGATAGAATTAGTCTTACCCACTAGCACCATCGGCGCATCGTCGGAGTTTTCAATCCCGTATGCTTCATCAGCGCCGCTGCCGCCCAGGTACGTAGAGTAGAAGAGGCTTGACCCTGTCCAATCTAGGATGAGGCCGAAAGCGTCGCTGGGGCCATGGAGTGATGATTGG
Source organism: Chloroflexota bacterium (assembly GCA_030945985.1). GTDB lineage: Bacteria > Chloroflexota > Chloroflexia > QHBQ01 > JADMIH01 > JADMIH01. The sequence continues at coordinate 5,435 of JALYYZ010000434.1, read as the reverse complement.
TAAGCATTTACGGTTGGGAAGTTGGGCGAGGTAGTCTTACCGGCAATCCATGCCGTGTTCAAGTTGAACAGCGAGCCTTGCACAACATCATCGCCGCTACCGCCTATATAGGTGGAATAGATCAGCGCCGTGCCCTGGGCGTTGAACCGTGCGGCGAAGATGTCGGTGCCTCCACCCGGCTGCGGCTGGAGAGGGTTGTGCAATGGGAAATCAAGGGAGTGAGTGTTACCGACGAGGATGAAGCCAGAGAGGTCGGCGTCTGCACCGATCCCCGTGGCGTAGTCGTCGCCTGTACCCCCTAGGTAGCCCGACAGCACCAGGGTAGGGTCGATGGTGAGCGCATACGCATGGTTGTAGCCGCCGAGCGCAAAGTTTGCTGTACCGGCAGCGTCAACTCTGTAGCTTGCGCTTACAGGCACGCGCCGTCCGCTTATATCCTGCCAGGCGAAGGGCCTCTTCTCGGACAGGCTCGCGACCCCCGTTGTCCGCACCTGCAAGTTGCCTTCGGCGTCCACGCTCAGCCCTTTAGCGCCAGGATATTGCCACCTGATACCGTCGGGGTCGGCGCCGGGCTGAAGCTTGTAGGTCCCCTCCAGTTGCGCCTGAGCGCCCGAATAGATGAGGTCAATGCCAGGATAGAGGCCCATGTAAGCTATGCCCGAGTAAGTAGGCAGGCCGGTGTGCCACTGCGCCGGGTCGTTGCCGATGAGATAGTTTGCCTTGCCGGGCAGAGGCACGCCGGCGACCAGCCGTGCAGGGGCCGCGCCCTTAAAGCTGAGCCGCACCATCTCAGAAACCTGAGGACCCTCAACAGCGGCGCGGTTGCTTACCCGCGCCTCGGATGTTGAGCTGTGCGTAACCTGCGGTTTACCTTTCAGCGACATCACTACACCGTCGGGAGTGAAGAATAGGTTGGCACCTGCCGTACGCGCAACAAAACGTACAGACGGGTCGGCCTGTCCCGCGTTAGGCTCGAACGAGAGGGGCAGTTTATTCAGGCCGATGGGTCTGATCGCCGACTGGACAGCCCTCTCACCAGCCAAAGGCCTGAACTCTAAAGATGGGACCGCAACGAGCAGAAGTAGAAGGCAACTCAGCGGCAGCAGTAGCCATTGGCCTATGGCATGGCTTTTCTTCGTAAGCATAAACTGGTATATCCCCCTGCCGTCAGCGCCGACACTGGCAATAGTCAATTTCTTACGTCGACTCATGTGTGGGTGTGTGGCTCCCACGCACAATTAGCAGCCTTCCACTATTGACCGGAAGGTTGCTGGCGTAGTTCTGACTCAAAAGTCCGACTTTCCATGAGTCTAGCACCCGGTGGCTGGGGTGTCAAGCTGGCAGGCGTCTAGCTCAAGGACTTATGCGCGCTAAATCACGTGAGGCATATCAAGGCGTGAGCTAGTCATGCACATTGCCTTGACAGGCAGAGCCCCTGTGCTTGCTGCTTGCCGCGTGGATGGGAAGTTTGTTAGCACGCATAAGCCCTTCGTCTAGCTCCGGCAAAAATCTTGTCTAGGGCTTCTACGTACTGAATCCTTAGTTGTGATGGCATAGCCCAATATCCAAGCAACTACTGGCTCAGTAACTAGGCGAATTCACACACATATCTACATGTTGAGATTTCGCACATTCTTGGCGTGCGTCTGAAGGAACCTCTTCCTCGTCACAACGTTGCTGCCCATCATCATGTCGAACATATCATCATCGACTTTTCTCGTCACCATTATCGGATAGACTAAGTATCTCTCTAACGGCAACCTTCAGAGCCGGCAGGTCATGCTCTATCGTATGCCAGGCAATCTCAGCATCGATGTCGAGATACGAATGAACGAGGAAGTTCCGAAAACCTGCTATCTCTCGCCATTTGATCTAGGGGTGAGTTGCCTTCGCAGCATCAGAAAGTCGTTGAGAGGACGCGCCTAATATTTGCAAATTGCGGAGTACACCATCTTGGATCAAAGTAGAAGAGATAAAGACGTCCTTGCCATCTGATACACAAGACTCCACTCGCTCGATGCGCTCACTGATATGGATCAGGTATCGCTTATCGTCTTTCAAAGCGGCACAGCCTCACGCAGCACTCTATCGCGAATACACCAGTGAAGCCCCTGCTCGGTTGCCAGATCTACCTGGTAGCCCAAGAGAGCCTCCAGGTCCAGCATTAAGCCGCTCAGATCAAGAAGGCTGCGGTCAGGTTCCAATTCTACCAGGATGTCTACGTCGCTGTCTGACCTCGCATCACCGCGTGCGACGGAACCAAAAAGGCGCACGTTACGTGCGCCATGTTGGTCGGCCACCGCCAGGATCTCCTGTCTAAGCGAATTTACTCGCTCACAGATATTCATCATAGTACTCCCGGCATACAAGTGATCGTAATAGCTGGCTCAAAGCATAGCCACTCGTATACCTACACGTCCAGATTTCTAACATTCTTCGCGTGCGTCTGAATGAACCTCTTTCTCGGCACAACGTTGTTGCCCATCAGCATGTCGAACGTCTCGTCGGCTACCATGGCGTCATCGACGGTGACCTGTAGGAGGGTGCGCGTGTCGGGGTTCATGGTTGTTTCCCAGAGTTGGTCGGGGTTCATCTCGCCCAGACCTTTGTAGCGCTGGATGGCGACTTTCTCCTTGCCTGTCGCCTTGAGTGCCACCTGCATCTGCTCGTCGTTGTAGGCCCAGACAGCATTCTTGCCGGTGCCTACCCTGTAGAGGGGAGGCTGGGCGATGTAGAGGTAGCCTCCGTTGATTAGCTGCGGCATGTGCCTGAAGAAGAAGGTCAGCAGCAGCGTTCTGATGTGGCTTCCATCGACATCAGCGTCCGTCATAATAATTATCCGGTGGTAGCGCAGCCTGCTCGTGTCCCACAGATCGGAGATGCCGGCGCCGAGCGCCGTGATCAAGGCCTTAATCTCTTCATTGCCGAGCATCTTATCGAGGCGGGCTTTCTCCACGTTGAGGATCTTGCCCCGCAGAGGGAGGATAGCCTGGCCCCTACGGTCGCGGCCCTGCTTGGCTGAGCCTCCGGCTGAATCTCCTTCTACAATATATAGTTCACACTTGGCGGGGTCGCGCTCCGAGCAGTCGGCAAGCTTACCTGGCAGGGTGGAGCTTTCTCCCGAGTTCTTGCGCACGACGTCGCGCGCCTTCCTGGCAGCGTCCCTCGCTCTGGCCGCCGTGAGGCTCTTCTCGATGATCCTCTTGGCGTCGGTGGGGTTCTCCTCGAGGTACTGCATCAGCCCTTCGGCGGTGGCCTGCTCGACGACGTTCTTGATCTCGGCATTATTCAGCTTGCCTTTTGTCTGGCCTTCAAACTGCGGGTTGCTGAGACGTACAGAGACGATAGCGGTAAGGCCCTCGCGCACGTCCTCGCCGGTGAGGTTCGCGTCAGCTTCCTTGAGCACGTTTGCCTTGCGTGCGTAGTCGTTGAGCGTTCTTGTGAGGGCGCCCCTGAAGCCGGTGAGGTGAGCGCCCCCGTCAATGGTGTGGATGTTGTTGGCGAAGGAGAATACCGACTCGGAGAAGCTGTCGTTGTACTGAAAGGCGATCTCTGCGGACGACGTGCCCAGCTTGCGCTCGATGTAGATGGGGTTCGGGTGGACGACCTTGCGGTGCTTGTTCAGGTGGCGCACGAAGCTCATCACGCCGCCTTCGAAGTAGAAGGTCAGCTCATTCTCGCGTCCCTCACGTTCGTCCTTGAAGGTGATACGTAGACCCTTGTTTAGGTAGCACATCTCGCGGAAGCGCTGTGAGAGGACGTCGTAATCGTACTCGATCGTATCGAAGATAGTGGTGTCCGCCTTGAAGATCGTCAGCGTGCCCGTCTCGTCACTCTTGCCGATGCTCTTCACGGAGCCCATGGCCTTGCCCCGCTCGTACTGCTGCATGTAGATCTTGCCCTTCTGGCGCACCTCCACCCGGCATGTCTCGGACAGGGCGTTCACTACGGAAGCGCCTACACCATGCAATCCTCCCGACTGCACGTAAGCGCCGCTGTCGAACTTACCACCGGCGTGTAGCGTGGTCATAACCACCTCCAACGCCGAGACGCCCATCTTGGCGTGCATATCGGTGGGGATACCGCGGGCATAGTCGCGTACAGCCACGCTGTTGTCGGCCTGTATTGTTATGTCAATGCGACTGCCGAAGCCCTGCATAGCCTCGTCAACCGAGTTATCCACTATTTCATAAACGAGGTGGTGCAGGCCGTGTATATCAGTACCTCCGATGTACATACCAGGCCGCTTGCGGACGGGCTCCAGACCCTCCAACACCTCAATACTTTTAGCATCGTAATTATGTGCTACCAACTCTAATCTACCTCCAAGCCCAGCGGGGTTATCCACAAATCAATACCATTATCCCTCTACATAATTATACCACATTGCTCTCGGCTCCGCATCTTTTTCTAGGACTTAAGTTCTAAATTCTCGCACAAATGAGGTAAGATACCGGATGGGCCGTGCTGCTGTCGCGGTCAGGAGATATTGCGGCGAATAGCCAGCAAGAATGCCTTTGTGTATGTCTAAAGCGCGCTTGAGAGGATGAGAGAAGAATAAGCAAATCGGAACCATGCGGGTTCCGATTTGCTTGTTCCGTGCAAGTTTGCACAGACGTGTTACTCGCTTTGCACACTTGCAAGGGGCTGGGCGTTGCGCACATGGCTGTTGATGGTCGTAGTGATAGCAAGGAGCACCTGTGTGGCGAGGTAGAAGAGGAGAGTATTGGTCGTACCCACAGCCGCGAGCAGAACACCGGCGACTGCCGAGCCGAGAGGTTGGAAGCCGAAAGCCAGCAGTCGGAAGGTGCTGTTGACACGGCCCTGCAATCGCTCCGGGATCAGCGCTAGGCGGTAGCTGAACTGCACCACGTTATAGATCGGGGCTATCATCCAGGTGAGCGCGGAGATAATGCCGAGCACCAGGAAATTGGGCGCGAAGAGGAATAGGCTGTAGAAAATAGCCGACAGCCACCCCATCGCGATGATGACCTGCCCAAAGGTAAATCGCTTCTGTATCTGTCCGCCAAGCAGTGATCCTACTATACCACCCAGCGCGGCGATACTGACCATAAAGCCGATCTCCGTTTTGGTTGCGCCCAGGTTGCCGGCGAGCACGATCAGTATGAGGAAAGTAGCCGAGTTCGAGAAATTGAGCCCACCCGTGAGAAATGCCATGTAACGTATGAGTGGCTGGCCCCAGAGCCAGGAAAGACCCTCCTTGATCTCACGTCCCAGGTGCCGTTCTTCGACTTTGCGCTCGCCCTGGAACTCGGTCTTGATGAAGCCTAGTGTCTTACCAGCTAAAGATTGATGGTAGGATAGAGGTGGCGGAGCTTGATGCGAGCATCAGCAGCAGTGAATTGCCAGTTGATCGTGACTTGTGCTTGGTTACGCTCCCTCTCCCATGCTGCTACTTCCCTGGCTAAGCTCTC
>JALYYZ010000238.1 GCA_030945985.1 Chloroflexota bacterium | reverse complement strand
CAGTAGAGGTCAGAACTGAATTCAAGTTACAAGTCACAAGTCACACGTCACACTATGGCAGATAAGGAGAAGTACGATGTCTACAGCACATAAAGGATACACCGAAACCATTTCAACAGCAGAATTTACAACTACCCCCCGCTTGATAGTGGAACAGCCTACAGGCTCCGTAAACGTCGAAGCGTGGGACAGGCCGGAGGTAGAGGTGAGCGTTCCTGGGGAGGACGCGGGATTCGAGGTTGAGCAATCGGGCTCCACGATAACAGTAAAGCGCCGACCGGGAAGAACACGCATCGTCAACTTCCTGGACCCGGTGCGGGAAGACCTCTCTAACCTCGGCCTCGACGTGGAGCGGGTTGCTGCCCGCGTCGAGAAGGGCGTCGAGCGCAGCATGCGCCGCTTTGGCCTCGGGGCTGGTTTTGATCCCACCCAGTGGATCGGTGGGGCGGAATACAGCATCAGAGTACCGCACAATTGCGACCTGAACCTGCGCACGAGCAGTGGCGATCTATCCGTGCAGGGCGTAACCGGCACTCTTTACCTTCAGACAACCTCCGGCGATGCGAAGGTGCAAAGCGTGGGGGGCAGCCTCGTGCTGAACAGCGCCAGTGGCGACCTGAGAATCGAGGGTATGGAAGGCACACTGGGGGCACGCACCGCCTCGGGGGATCTCCGAGCCAGAGGCTTACGATTGGACGATGTGAGCGTCAGCACGGCCAGCGGCGACATCGAACTCGAGCTTGAGAAGCTGCCGCAGCGCGACTTCGAGGTGAAGACCGTCAGCGGTGACATCGAGCTGAAACTACCGGATGGATCAAGGGCCACATTCGAGTTTCACACCATCAGTGGCGAGATAAGGTGCGGCTTCTCGCGCGAGCAGGTTAGCTATAAAGTGGGCAGGAACAGGCAGACGACGCTGCAACTGAACGGCGAAGGCGGCCCTCTCGTGCGCCTCGGAAGTATAAGCGGCGACCTTCTTATAACTAAGGGTCGAGGGTCAGCACATGGACACGCTGCTTCTACTGTATCAGGCATGCCTGAGACTGGCTCGCCTACCATGGACCTGTCCAGGATGGCTCCGCCGACTCCGCCGAGCCCTGCAAGCGAGCCACGTATGCCCCGTACACCTGCCATGCCTGAAGATCCTGTGTCACCTGAGCTAGCGCACGAGCCTGAAGCCGCGCATGCGGATCGGGTCGAGCCGGAGGGGTACGTTGAGCGGGAGAGATCTGAACTAGAAATATTGCAGGCCGTGGAGCGCGGTGAGATGTCGGCACAGGAAGCCATGAGACGCTTGTCAGAGTTGACGGACCCCGAATAAAGATTCACTCTACCCGCAGGGCTCACCACGAGTAGTGGGGGCCCTGCGTACCTATTGGAGTAGGCGCAGAATACAGCCTCAGACCGATCTTTCGCGACGGTTGGTGCTGTATATTCACGAGGTGTGTAATACGCAGACGTCAGACACCCATTTATACCTTGCACCTTAGCAACTTAGTCAAAATCGATGCCTGCTCTAGCATAATCCGCCATTTGGTAGGCACACGGCAGACACCCATGCACACCTTGCAACCTGCTCTCTGATGCGCTGGTTGTGGAGAGACTGAAATGCTATCTACTGAAAATTACGTCGCGCCGCCGAACGGCTTCCGCACCTTTGTTATAGTGTGGATTACACAGGCTATATCAGCTTTCGGCAGCCAGCTTACCTTCTTTGCGATTACTATCTGGCTGAGCCAGACGCTTTACCCGAGGCCCGAACAAAAGCCGCAGTTAGCCTTCGCCTTGACCGCGATCAGTCTTCTTTTTGGCCTTACCGTCTTGCTGGCACCTGTAGCCGGTGCCTGGGCCGACCGGCACGACCGCAAGCTGACTATGATCGTTATGGATTTCGGGAGCGGTATCGTCAGTCTGGCGCTGATGCTTTTGCTCTTTGCCGACGCGCTCCAACTCTGGATGGTGCTGCTCGCAACGCCGGTGATCGCCATACTTGGACAGTTCCACAACTTCGCCTTTGACACCTCGACGGCTATGATAGTTCCAGAGAAGCAGTTGCCCAGGGCGAACGGCATGATGCAGACGCTGTGGGCGGTGTCCGGTATCTTGTCGCCTGCAATCGCGGCAACGATCATCTCGCTGCCCGACCTGGCGCGGCAGGGTCTCATCCCGGCGGGCGTGGGCGAGGCCCTCAAAGGGATCAAGGACGGCACCGCTCTAGCCGTAGGCATCGACGCGGTGACTTTCTTCATAGCCGCCGCCACTCTCATCTTCCTATTTATACCATCGCCCAAACGGGCGGACGTAGGCAAAGGTGCCACCGCGCCGAAAAAGAGCATGTGGGTTGACATTAAGTATGGTTGGCGCTACATCCTCAAGAGGCCGCCACTCCTCTGGCTGCTCGCCACCTTCACTGTGATAAATTTCGCCAGTGCGCCCCTGGAGGTCTTTATACCCTTGCTGCTCAAGTTCAACCTCAGTGGAGATTGGCAGCCGAAAGGGTTCACTTTCTCCTCGGCAATGGCGCTCGTGAGCAGCTTTGCAGGGCTGGGTGGGGTAATCGGTGGCGTGGTGATGAGCGCATGGGGTGGGCTGAAGGGCAAGCGTATATACGGGGTTATTGTGCCGATAATGATTGTAGGCGTGCTGGAGATCGCCTACGGTTTCTCACCATTCATCTACCTGACGGCAGCAATCAACTTCCTAATCGTGGGGGCCATCCCTATAATGAACTCGCACTCTCAGACAATCTGGCAGACGCAGGTGCCAAGAGAGTTGCAAGGCCGTGTCTTTTCTGTGCGGCGCATGATTGCGCAGTTCTCAGCGCCTATAGGCGTGGGGCTGGCAGGTCTAACGGGTGCGGCTATCAACCCAGGCTGGGTGCTGGCTGTGCTGGGTGCCCTTACGGTTGCCTTCTGTATTGCACAATTGTTCAATACACGTCTGCTACGTGTAGAAGATAAGGCGTACCTCGACAGCCTCGACCCCACAGGCCTGCCGCTGAACTCGGCCACAAGCGAACCTCCTGTGGGCGACATATCGCTTGGTTCGCCTACGGGCGTGCCTGCAATGCCGACGCCTTCAGACTGATCCATGCAGGTGTTCGCTAATTTCTTACCGGCAATATGAACCGGCAATATAGAGGGAGAGGACGAGTAGAAACCATCGGAGTTTCTGCTTGTCCTCTCCGAACAGAGGCTGTCTCTATATGGAACATGTCCCTTGATCCCGCACCAGGAGCAAACAATGAGCACAATTGACGAGGTATTCCAGGATGAACAGCTTGGGCCTGTGACGCCTCCGCCAACGTTGCGAGTTGAGGAACCCGAAAAAGGCGAGCCTGATCCCAGGCCCTCGCTGCTGCACAACCGCGATTTCATGCTGCTCTGGAGCGGGCAGGTTGTATCTGCACTTGGCAGCAATATATCGGGGCTGGTTTTCCCACTGCTGATACTCTCCCTTACCAACAACGACACTGTCCTGGCCGGTTTTGCCGGGGCGCTCGGCTCGCTGCCATACCTGCTCTTCAGCCTGCCGGTAGGCGCGCTGATCGACAGGTGGAACCGCAAGCGCGTGATGATGATTTGCGATGGCTGCCGCGCCCTCAATTCGGCCAGCATCCCTCTGGCTATCTTCCTGGGCGGCCTCACGGTTGGACAGCTATTTGTTAACGCCTTTATCGAGGGCAGCTTCTTTGTCTTCTTCAATATTGCCGAAGTTGCCTCTCTGTCACGTGTGGTCGAAAAGCGGCAACTTCCGCAGGCCAGCGCGCAGAACGAGGCGGGCTTCATCAGCGCAAGCCTTGCCGGCCCGCCCGTTGGCGCCTTCCTCTTCCAGACAATAGGACGAGCCTTTCCCTTTGTTGTGGACGCAGTTTCATATGGCGTCTCGGTGATTTCACTAGGCTTCATCAAGACCGAGTTCCAGGGCGAGCGCAAAGTCGAAGAACGGCACCTGGGACGTGA
>JALYYZ010000234.1 GCA_030945985.1 Chloroflexota bacterium | reverse complement strand
CGTCCTGTGTGGCGGTCGCCATCTGCGCACGAGTCGGGCGAAGGTCCTGACCGCACTCATGGCAGAAGTTCTCATCGTAGCTGTTAGATGTGCCACAGTTCGGGCAAACTACTTTGACCCCTGCAATACCCGCCGCAGGCGCTGCAATCCCGGCTGCGACTGCCGGCATCATGGAGCCGGAGACAGTAGATGTATTGGTCGTCACTGAGGGCATGGTAGCCACACCGGATGTTGTAGTAACGATGGTCTTCGTGCTTCGCGGCCTGGTAAACAGATAGGCCAGCGCAGCCAATAGGGGTACCAACAACAGCAGCCAGGCCCACGGGAAACCACTCGACGTGTTGGAGCTGCCGGTGGTGATACCCGTAGCCGGCTTAACATCATTCGCGGCCGGCGTGCTCCCAGCAGTAGTGATCAACACCGCTGATCGGGTTGCCTGAGCATTCGGCAGCGACTGTAGATGCCCTGTCTGTGTGCTATTTGCCTGTGGTGCGACAGAGACTTTCGTGGTCACGGGGGCCGGCACACCCGGAGTGCCGGACGCTGCTTGGCCGGCATGATTATGTAAAGGTGACGCCAACGTGATATTCGTGGAGACCCAGATGCCTGCTACTAACAACAAAAAAAGCGCCGCATAAGGTCGAGCATTGACGAGTACACGGGCGCGCCATGTGTGCTCACTCGATGATAGTTTTTCCAAAAACCGGCTACCTCCTGATACGTATGGGAGCGTCTACCCGGAGGTTATTATAGCAAGTTAGCCCTGCTGTGTCTATAGCGCATGGGACAAGGCACAGCAGGGAAGGCTCCTCTCGGCGTAAGATCGACATTGCCCAAACGTGGAGCATTTAGCTCCCCAACAAGAAGTTCAACTGCACCTTACCGATACGAACATGGTCACCGTTACGTAGGCGAGTAGGTACGTTAGCAGGAAGCCTTCGCTCGTTGAGGAAAGTGCCGTTGGCGCTACCCAGGTCTTCCACAAAGTAGCCACCGGCGTCGGCCACAATCTTGGCATGTTGGCGCGATACATAGGCCGCAGGATCGTTATACGTCAGGTCAAGATGTGGGAAGATCTGGCGTGAGAGACTTCGCCTACCTATGTTGAAAGGATTCTCCAATATGCGCCGCTCCCACAGCACACCATTAGGGCCAATCACCTGCAACTTGCCTGCCGGACGACCTGCCATCGACGCTCCGCAGCGACCGCAGAAATGAGCTTTGTTCTTATTGACCGTGCCACACACCATGCAAGTGCGCTCCTCCAGAGGTGGAGGTGTGTGCATACCGGGACTGGTTATAGGGCCTGAGTGAATAGGACCCGAAGTTGCGTCCAGAGATGCCGGCCCAGAGCCCATCGGCCCAGAAGCATACGCCTGCGCCGCAGCCACAGCAGCGGAGACCATTTCCCCGCTCTCGATGATCGAGCGAATAGGCACAGCAGGCGTACCACCGTTCGACGATTGCGCCGCCAATGGGACGATCTCGGGCTGGGACGATCTGGACGGCCCGGACGATATATGGGTCATTGCCGGCTGAGATTGCGGGCGCGCCGAGGGCAATGCGGGGATCTCCATATCAGGCGCCTTGGCGTCGTATGGATCGTCGTACGGCACACCGAGGCACTCTCTAAGCGCAGCTACCATGTCGTCGGCGCTGTGCGGGCGCGAGTTCATGTCACGCGCCATGGACTTGATAATAAGCGCCTCTGTTGGGCGTGATACCTGCGGGTTGTAGTCGCGTAGGCTCGTTGGAGTGGTGGCGGGCGTGGGTGGCCTGCCTGTGAGCAAATGATAAAGGGTAGCAGCGAGCGAGTAAATATCCGAACGGGCATCAGTCTGCCCTTTGCCAAACTGCTCGAAAGGCGCATAGGCTGCCGTGCCCATCGACATGGTGTCGCGGCGCTTGCCTTCCTTGTAGGTGCGAGCAATTCCGAAGTCGATCAACTTGATCTGCCCGTTAGGCACGATCATGATGTTGGCCGGTTTTACATCTCGGAAAATGATCGGGGGGTCTTGTGTGTGCAGGAACTTGAGCACCTCGCACACTTGTATGCCATACTTGAGCGCTTCTGCCTCGTCCATAGGCTGTCCATGCAGCCTGTCGAGCTTTTTCTCAAGCGACTCGCCAGGAATAAGTTCCATGACCAGGTATGGCCGCCCGCCTTCGGTGAAGAAATCGGTTACACGAGGCAGGTTGCGATGGTCGAGGTCGCTGAGTATCTGCGCCTCTCGGCGAAAGGCCTCAAGAAGCTGGCGGCGCTCTTCACGCTCACGCTGTCGCTCTTCTTCAATATTAGGGCTGCTGTTGGCAGGCTGAGGCGATTGCGCTTCGAGGTCGGTGCGCATCTCCTTAACGGCTACAGCCGTGCTGTTATACTTCACATCCTCGGCTTTGTAAACAGCGCCCATTCCACCGCCGCCGATGATCTTCAGTACCCGGTAGCGACCACGAAGCATATAGCCAATAGGGAGAAACTCGTACATGGCCCTATTATATTGGCGGTTCTAACCTGCTGTCAACGATTGCGTATAGGAAACAGGTACTATACATCTCAGGTAGGTGTACTAAGCAGCCCCATGGAGTGCACACTTTTGCCATGACGCAGCAGCGCAACCCCACGGGAAGCCACCTGACTGTAACTTTCCAGGTGTCGCCACGTAAATCAATATGTGGCGAACCTCTACCCCTTGAAGCGGATTGCGGGTAGAGGCTCGCCTTTTTGCATTTACAATACATCTTTCCCCGAAAGAACGTATACTCATTAGTGAACAAATATTAACAAACTAAAGCGAAGGAAATCTACATGTCTAGAGACACCCCAAATGGCACGCCCAGGCCAATACGTCCCGTTCGATCTCAAACCAGGCGGAGTCGTGCGCGGCTCTGGTGGACGTTAGCCGGTATTGTGCTGGCACTGCTTATCATTCCCTCACTTCTCGCGGAGATGCTCACCGACTGGATGTGGTTCGGCAGTCAGGGCCTGGCACCGGTCTATACAACCCAGTTGTTCTTGCGGCTCGAAGTCTTTTTCGGGGGCGGCCTCATTGCGGCCATCTTCTGCTACTTCAACTGGAGGTTGGCCTGGCGCGCAACGCGCCCCAACATCGTATACCCAGGACAGCGTGAGCCTGTATCTCCCGGCTTTGCCATGTCGATCTTAATAGGCTCAGCAATCGCCATCGGTATCTTCATGGGACTTATCGCCGCTGAGCGCTGGTCCACGATACTGCTCTTCCTCAACGGCGGCCAGTTCGGGCAAACCGATCCACTCTTCAACAACGACATCGGCTTCTATGTCTTCACGATGCCTTTCTTCAAGTCGTTACGCGGTTGGGGGCTTCTGCTGCTCATAATCGCCGGACTGGGTGCCGCAGTAATTTACCTGATTGGCATTTTACCTTCGATCAACCGCCAGATAGCCGATGCAGGTAGTGCTACGCCGGGACAACCACCGCGCCCCTTCATGCCTCGCATTAACCTGGGTGCATTGACGGAGATACATCTGAGTATCCTCGGAGCCCTCTTCCTGTTGATAATCGCCTTCGGCTACTGGCTCTCCACCTTCGACCTTCTCTACTCGTCACGCTCTGTCGCATACGGCGCGGGCTATACCGACACCCACGCCAAGCTGCCATCGCTGTACATCATGATGGTGGTGGCGGTTCTCTCGGCAGTGCTTCTCGTGGTCAATACGCGTGTCCGAGCCTGGAAACTGATGGCTGGCGCTGTCGGCGTGTGGCTGCTGGCGCTTATAGTCGTAGGCGGCATATATCCATTTATCGTGCAGCAATTTGTTGTGAAGCCAAGTGAGCTCAGCCTTGAGACGCCCTATATACAAAATAATATCGCCGCCACTCGCAGAGCATTCAACCTGGACAACTTTCAAGAGCGCGAAGTGCCCGCAGTCGAATCTATTACCCAGAGCCAGGTGGCGAGCAACACCAATACTATCAATAACATCCGCCTCTGGGACTACCGTCCTCTCCTCGACACCTACTCGCAACTCCAGGAAATCCGCTCGTACTACCAGTTCGACGGGGTCGACATAGATCGCTACAACCTGGGGGGCAAGCTAACGCAGGTGATGCTCTCTGCTCGAGAACTCTCTGCCGGCAGCCTGAATGAGGCGGTACGCACCTGGCAAAACCAGCATTTTGTCTATACTCACGGCTACGGAGCTGTAGTCTCGCCGGTAAACCAGATTGAAGGCGAAGGTCTGCCCACTCTACTCGTGAAGAACATCCCACCAGAGACAAACGTACCCGAATTGAAAATCACGCGCCCTGAGATCTATTTCGGCGAGCAGTCGGACGAATATATATTCGTCAACAGCAGCACGCAAGAGTTCGATTACCCGGTGGGTGATTCCAACAAATATACCACCTACGCGGGCAAGGGCGGGGTACAAATGGACTCGTTCTTCGCCAAGCTCCTATTCTCAGCGCGCTTTGGCGACACCAATATGCTCCTCAGCGACTACATTACGCCCCAGACGCGCGTTATGTTCCACCGCAACATACACGACTCGCTACCTCTGATCGCCCCGTTCTTGCAGTATGACCACGATCCTTATCTGGTTATCGCTGACGGCAAGCTCTACTGGATGCAGGACGCGTATACCACATCCAGCCGCTACCCATACTCATCGCCCTCCGGTGCAGGCGTCAATTACATCCGTAACTCGGTCAAAGTGGTCGTGGACGCATACGACGGCAAGAGCACATTCTACGTTTCCGACCCAACAGACCCACTGATTCGCGCTTATAGAGGCATATTCCCAACCCTCTTCCACGACATGTCAGAGATGCCGGCGTCGCTTCGCAGCCATGTGCGTTACCCCGAAGACCTGATGAACGTACAGGCGAGCACATACGCCATCTTCCACATGACCGATCCTCGCGTTTTCTACCAAAAGGAAGACGTATGGAACGTTCCAGCAGGTACACAGAACGAGAACTCCGTGCCTCTTGAGGCATATTATGTCAATATGCAGATCCCCGGTGAGTCCACCGAGGGGTTCTCCCTTATCCAGCCCTTTACCCCGGCAGGCAAGAGCAATATGATCGCCTGGATGGCGGCAAAGAACGATGGCGCGGATTATGGTAAGGTCGATGTGATACGCTATCCTAAACAACAACTCGTGTATGGCCCTGGTCAAATCGAAGCGCGTATCGACCAGGACCCACTTATCTCCCAACAGCTAACCCTTTGGAACCAGAGCGGCTCGAAAGTTATTCGTGGCAATCTGCTTGTCATACCGATCTCAAGCTCTGTTCTCTACGTCGAGCCCCTATTCCTACAGGCTACGGCCAGCAGCTTCCCCGAGCTGAAACGCGTAATCGTCGCCACTGGGAACCAGGTAGGCATCGGCAGCAACCTCAAAGAGGCCCTCGATGTCGCGTTCAACCTGGCTCCAGGGCAGGTGATCGGAGCAGGCAACGGCAGCAGCACAGGCACGGGAAGTAACGCAACGCCAGGCCAAACCCCGCAGCCAGGAGCCACCCGCACCACGCGTAGCGCTTCTGATATTGCGCAGTCACAGCAACAACACTACCAGAGTGCCCAGGATGCCCTGAAGCGTAGCGACTGGACCACATACGGGCGCGAGATAGACGCTCTCAAGGCAGATATAGACGCCCTGGTGTCCCTGGAAGGTATCTTTACCCCCAGCCCGGCAATTACGCCACCCGTAACCACACCACAGGCTGGTATAACACCTGCCTCAGCGCCTTAGCGCGGTTCAGGATATGCTGGCCGGAGAGCTGCCGGCTCTTGAAGTATAGAAACCCAAAACCTGAAAGGTTCTGGGTTTCTATACTTCATCTCAATCGCCTATTGTGATATAATTCACACAAGCCGCATTAGATCCTTTCGCATGAGGAAGCCCTATGGACGAAATCTCCGCCGATGAAATAATGAGTAAGCTCGACCGGATTGCCGACCGCCGTATACAGGAAGCCATAGATGCCGGCGAGTTCGATGACCTGGCAGGGATGGGCCAGCCTCTGAAGATCGAGGAGAACCCTTTTGTCCCACCGGATATGCGCGTGGCCTACAAAGTTCTCGCCAACAGCGGCTACGCGCCCGATTGGATGACGCTGGCCCAACAGATAGAGGTAGACCTGGCGCAACTGCGATCAAAAGCCGACCGCCATTTCGCTTATCTACGCCGCCGCCTGACCGAAATAAGCACAGACCCCTACGCAATAAAGCGTCTGCGCCAGGAGATAACACACCTCAAGGCCGAGCACGAACGAGAGGCCAGGCAGCACTCGCGGGCTATTCACGACATCAACCGCAACATAACCACATTCAACCAGACCGTGCCGATTAGCGCACTGACAAAGCTTGCCCTACGCCACGCCGAAGAGATGGCCGCCTATGAAGATCGCGTGCCGGCCTATCTCAGCTACGTCACCACGCATAATAACCCCTGATTTTCTTCAAGTTACCTCGTATGAAAAGGCGAACAAACAAACCGGAACCCCGCGGATTCCGGTTTGTTTGTTCGCCTTGACTAAATAGGTGGCGCCATGCGCTGCATCATCTCCCAGGCTTCGGGGTGGTGAGTAATTCTGATGGGCCGGCCATCGCGCCCGGTGAAGGTATGTAGCGAGCTGCCTTCCGTGAGCAGCTTGCCATCAGAAGTACGCACAATGCTGTAGGCCAGCTTTATCCTGGTGCGGCTCAACTCATCTACCCAGGTGGTGATGCAAAGCTCGTCGTCATATACAGCGGGTCGCCTGTAGCGGACATTTATCTCAAGCACAGGCATAACGACACCCATCTCTTCAAGCTGCCTGTACGTAAATCCAAAGGCCCGCATGAATTCCGTACGCCCCATCTCCAGCCACACCACATAGCTGGCATGATGCACAATCCCCATGGCATCAGTCTCTGCATACCTCACGCGGAACGTATGCGAAACACTCTTCTCCGGCGCAGCGCCGTCCACTCTATTACCTTCTACTCTAGTACCGTCCACTGTAGCCGGACCTCCTGTGTACACGTCGTGCAAGCTTACTTCCTCACATAGCGGTTACAAGCGATTTCAAGCGCTATACGGACAACGGTCAAGCGTGAGGTCAGGCCGAACTGCGTAACGTGAGATACTGCTACTTTATTATACCGGCGACAGGTGGAGCAGCAAGCTTCATATAGCGCTGCACGCTCTTACGATTGCGGCTCTCAGGCGCGAGCCCCAGGATTTCGAGCAGTTTCTTCTCGTCTGCCCCCGCCTTGGCTTGCTCCACCGCAAATGTATCTCGTAGCGACTGCGGAGTTATCTTCTTGGTCACCCCGGCGTCCTCAGTTATCCTGTCGACTATTTTGTTCACCGACTGGGGTAACAGGTTAAACATTCGCGAAACAGGCTTATACTGCTCCTTGTACTCAGCGAAGGCCATGCTGAAGTCGCGGTCACCACCAAGCTTACGGTCTTTGGGCTGCCAGCGAACTTCCTCATAGTGAACGTAGATAAGGGGTTGTTCAGGGTTGCCGTCATCTATATGGTTCACCTTTAGGGCAAGTAGCTCAGTGCGCGTTAGACCAAGCTTCAGCAACAAATATACGATAAGGTATGTCCTGACGTTCTCCTCGCGGGCGGCGTCCAGCACTAGTTCCTGCTCGCTCGGGAAGAGAATCTGCGGCGTTTTTAGAGGAATGTAGTCCGGGAAGAAACTGTCGGCCAGGTTTACAGTAAGCACCCGCTCACCATTCACCAGGTATCTGTAGAGCCCTTGCAAAGAGGTAAGACGCCTCTTACGGGTTGACTTACTATGTGCTTGGCCCAGGAAGTTGGCAAGGTCGGTGTTGTTTATCTTGTCCAACGTCTTGTTACCAAGCGACTGCTGGAAGAGTGCCAGGTCATACATATAGGAGTCTACAGTGTTGATTGGCCTATGCTGCTGCTCAAGATGGCGCTTGTACCACCAACGCGCCACATCCAGGCTGGACGTTGGAGTCAGAGCCGGTATATCAGCAGTCGGCTGAAGCAAATCACCGCGCGTGCTCAGGCTAAAAAGCGGCACCTGTACAAGCTGAGGCTGACGAGGAGGCTGATAAGC
>JALYYZ010000430.1 GCA_030945985.1 Chloroflexota bacterium | reverse complement strand
AGTGGCACCACCCAGCACCATCCCGAACCTGGAAGTGAAACGCTGTAGCGCTGATGGTACTTCAGCCGCAAGGCTGCGGGAGAGTAGGCCATTGCGGAACTTCTCTCTCTTTTTCTTTTCTAAGTTCTTTTCCCCCTGATTATCTCCATGGAAATAAACAAGAACAATTGACCGGCACCCTGCGGGTGCCGGTCAATTGTTCTTGTTTGGCTTTGCGCAAGCTTATGGAAAAGAGGATAAATTTTCTAGCAGTCAGTATCCGGCAACGACCTCCTGATCGCTTTTGCAATCCGCTCGCGCACCTTGGCAGATAGGAACTCAGAAGGCAATTTTCTAAGGGAGCGAGCATAAGGCCCAAAAAGATTTTCGTTGCGCTCTGCACTGCTGAGAAATGCCAGTATGGCCCTCGCGTGTTCGGCAGAGCAGGCCCAGAGGGTGTTACCTCTAATGTCCCACCTATAGAAGGCATCTTCCGGCCAGTCTAATTTGTGTGAAGCTGCGAGGTGGCAAACAGGGCAGAGAACAACCCCTGCACTATGTGTATATCCCGCCCCTCTGCTGGGAGGAGACCAGGGCATAATCGCCGGGTAAAGTTCAACTACAAGATAAGATCCCCAGTTATGAGTGGGGCTTTGTACGTCGGCAGGAGGCCCTTGCTTTTGGCTGTAGAAAGCAAAAGGCGTCATATACGAGGCGCACGCCCCGCATCTTGGACATCTTATCTGCATATCACCAGGTATGCCTACTGAATTGTAACCGACCATAAGCGCTTGCTTCCTGTTAGATTACATGCTGACCGCGCGACACCAATTGTCACCCACATCTGCGGGATAGCTTCATACACTCCGACTGCTATTGTACAATAAGATCATGAAGATCATGAGCACCGACGAAAAGTATACGCTACCTCCCGCCGAAAAGACGCAGGAGGTACACGCTGAGCTTGCCCGATACTATGGGGATCTTGAATGGCGTCCGTCCATCGATCCCCTCTCCGAACTGATCCTGACCATTCTCTCTCAACATACCTCCGATGGCAACAGGGATCGTGCCTTCGCTTCGATGAAGGAGGCTTTCCCTACCTGGGAGGAAGTACGCGATGCGCCTACCGAGCAACTTGCCCACGCTATCAGGACCGGTGGCCTCGCAAACATGAAGGCGCCTAGAATACAGTCGGTACTGCGTCAGATAGTTGAAGAGCGTGGTGAGCTCGATATTTCTTTCCTGAATAACATGCCCCCTGCCGAGGCTAAAGCTTGGCTAAGCGGCTTCCATGGAGTAGGTCCCAAGACCGCAGCGTGTGTGCTGATGTTCGCCTGCGGTATGCCCGTGCTGCCCGTAGATACGCATGTATTCCGTGTATCGAGACGATTGGGGCTGATTAGCGACCGAGCTAACGCCGACAAGGCGCATGACCTGCTGGAGGAAATGCTCGCACCAAAGCAGAGATACCCCTTCCATATCTACATGATTACCCATGGCAGGCGCGTCTGCAAAGCCCAACGACCACTTTGTGAGGCTTGCGTAGTGCAGAGCTGGTGCAGCTACTACAATGAGATCCGGGTACCCACGGGCCAGGATGCAATAGAATCCGGGCTGTAGATCGGTCCGGCTAGCTCGAGCCCTTTAGCCTGGCGCCAACCACAGTCCCAGCGCCCAGTTATCCCTGGCCGAAAGTTGCATGCGCCACACGGTAAGAATACGGACGTCCGCGCCTCCATCGGCTGAGGGTAAACGCCAGATATCGCACTCCCTGTCCCAGCCCAGTTGCAAGGCCATTTCACCCGTGCTGTTTGTAAGGGCCAGGTGTGTTGCGCCAGGAGAGACACCTGATGAGCCTAGTTCGGGTTCTTCAGGCCTTACACCGTCGATCAGGTAATAGCCTTTAGTGAGATCAGCAATAGCAGTGATACCTGGCGCATAGAGGTTAAACTCTATAGCGAATAAGATCTGTAGCGGGCGCAGACTAGAATTTATTACTCTATAAAGCACAGCGATATCAGCCGAGCCTGGTCGAACTGCAGCACTCTTGAGAAGACGTACCTCAGCAACGCGCTGTCCGGCGCGTATTGACCCGTCTCTCATCAGGCCAATGCGCACTTCGCCGCCCGTATCTACAGCCTGGCTACGATATGGCTCCTCAACAAAGTCGCCGTATTCACGATGGCTTCCTGCAGCTACCTCATCCGGCCTGGTACCGAGAGGCATAAAGTGATCGATGAGAGCGCCTCTGCCGGGGTTGACGAGATTGAGGAGTTGCATCTTAGCCGGGTGAGTAGTAGGGTTCAGTGTACCCGTGGGTGGGGTAGTGCTCCATTGCCAACGCTCAAGCCTACCAC
>JALYYZ010000424.1 GCA_030945985.1 Chloroflexota bacterium | reverse complement strand
CAGAGCTTTGTGCAACTGCCGCAAATGCTCTTTGTAGTAATGAACACGCGGCTCGTCGTCCACGAGCGAAGAGTTACCGTCCCAGGGCGTGTTCAGGGCCGTGCCGTTCTCTGAGATATACATCCGTTCAAGCCCGAAGGCGCGGTAGCCATAGTAGATCTGCTGTAGCAGGTCATATAGTCCTTCCGGATAGTATGGAGCCTCGAATACAGGCCACCCCAGGCCGTTCGTGGGGCCGCCTTCAACCAGTACCTGCTCTGATCTAAGTAGGCCTTCGGCGGCCCGGTATATGGAGCCCCTGTAGTAATTTACGCCCAGCGCGTGAAATTTCGCTCCAATCTTGATGCTCTCCATGTCTTTTTCGTAGCCTACAGGCATTAGACCTTTGTAGAGTTCGAGCATCCACTCAGGGTAGTGCCCACGGTATATAGGGTCGATAAACCATGCGTTATAGTAGCCGTCGTGGTACTGCGCTGCCTGTACGTCCTCGGGAGCAAGCGAGGCTGCATACGACGGCTCGAAGTTCAGCACGGTGCCTACCTTTGCTTCAGGCGTTCGCTCCTTGATAGCCATGAATGCCTTTGCCTGAGCTAACAGCAGGTTATGCGCAGCAAGCAAGCCGGCCCTGAGATTTTCGCGCTCGTCCTCGTGCTGTTTGCCCGGCGCGTGTCTGCCCTCGTAGTAGCTCAGCAACGACGAGCACCAGGGCTCATTGAGAATAAAGTACTCGTCGATGTACTCGCCCAGGCGCTCGGCCACTACTTCAGCATGCCGTTGCAGAGCTGTGACGGCCGCGTTGCCTGTCCAACCGCCCTGTGTGTTGAGGTACTGTGGCAACTCCCAGTGGTACAATGTGGCGTAGACAGCTATGCCGTTCTCTTTAAGGGCGGCAAAGTAGCGCTTGTACCATTCCATGCTCTTCTCGTTTATACTGCCGTCTTGCCGGAGCGTGCGTGACATGGAGATCGACGTGCGATAATCTCGAATCCCCAACCGGCGCATCTGTTCAAGATCCTCTCGCCAACGGTGGTATCTGTCTACACCCGTGCCGGGAGTAGATAGGCGTCGCTCCTGTGTGAAGTGTTGCCACATGGTCGGCTCGGAGCCTTCTTCAGCCAGCGTGTAGTCCTCTCCTATGACTTGCAGGTCTGCATCCGCGACGCCGAACCTGAACTGCGGTGGAAAACTGAGTTCTTTGGTAGGTTTGATCAGTGATAGGTCTGATTGCATAGTTCTCCCCAGGTTAGAAGTAGCTGCTTTCATGTGCATAAAGCGTGCCCTATTTCGATCCTACTATAGCAAAAGCCCGGTCGCTGTTGAATAGCGCTTACGTAGGCTGTCCAATACTGTTGCGGCAACGGCACAACTCGACAGTGGTATCTATATTGCTGTTCTAAGAGCCGGCACCTCACACGAGACAGCTACTCCTGACCCGGAGCTTGAACTTAAGATGTCCTATTCTCTCTTATCTCTTGGCGAGCTACTAGTTGACCTTGTGCCTTCGGGCCGTGTCGGCAGCCTCTACAGGCGCGCTGCGGGTGGCGCTCCCGCAAACGTAGCGGCGGGTGCGGCCCGCCTGCTCGGGCGTGGGCACAGAGTAGGTTTTGCGGGAGGCGTTGGCGATGATCCCTTCGGCCACTTTCTGCGAGACACCCTGACCAACTTGCATGTCGATACGCAGCACCTCTCTCTTTCCCACCAGGTCCAAACTCCGTGTGCCGTGGTCGGACACATGCCTGGCTCCGAAGATATAGACTATACTTTCTACGGTCCTGATGACGGCAAGAGGTTGTCCTTGCTCGATGAGAGCACTCTGCCTGAAAGCGATCTAACAGAGAGTAGGATAGTGGTGCTGGGAGGGGTTAGCCTATCCCACCCTCTCTCCGCCGCCGCCTCTGTGCGCGCTATAGAGATTGCTTCGCGTGGGCGCGCTCTTGTCGCGCTTGACCCGAACTGGCGAGCCATCCTCTGGGACAACCCGAACAGGTGGGTTGCCGCTGTGCGTGGTTTGCTGCCGCAGGTTGACATACTCAAGACCAGCCGGTCGGAGCTTGCGCTGCTGACAGGTCAGGATGACTTTGCTCGGTCTATTACAGTGCTCTCACAGGTGTCTACTGCGGACAGATCGGTGGATAGACCTCTGCTGTTAGCAGTCACGATGGGCGCGCAGGGGTCCGTTTATGCTCTCTTTCCGAGCACGCAAGCGGGCGACTCCCCTGCTGCTACAGGCACTGTGCCTACGCTTCAGGTTAGGAGCATCGATCCGACAGGCGCAGGTGACGCCTTCCTGGCAGGTTTGCTATCGTGGCTGTTGCTCAACGTGACGGCGCAGACATCAGGCGCTCGGATAGATCTTCAGCATCTTACCCGAGCCGATTTGCAGGCCGCTTTCGGATTCGCCAATGCTACCGCTGCCCTGTCGACCACGCGTCGTGGCGCTATGACGGGCCAGCCCACCCGAAAGGCCGTTCTACACGCTATCGGAGCCATGCAGCTTACATTTTGAGCATACACCGTGGCTGGAGATCTTGGATGGACGTGCCGCACGGGCATGCGGCGACTACACAATAACAAGGAGAGCAACAACCAACTATGAGCGACCAAGATTGGTACAAAGATGCCATTATCTATGAATTGCACGTCAAAGCCTTCCACGACGCTGATGGCAACGGGGTCGGTGATTTTCGTGGCTTGATCCAGAAGCTGGACTATCTGCAAGACCTGGGCATTACCTGTATCTGGCTCCTGCCCTTCTACGAGTCCCCTTTGCGTGACGATGGTTATGATATAGCCGACTACTACACTGTACACCCCAGCTATGGAACTATCTCCGATGTCGAGGAGTTCTTGCAGGAGGCGCACAGGCGCGGCATCAAAGTCCTGGCTGATCTGGTGCTCAACCATACGTCCGACCAGCATCCCTGGTTCCAGGAGGCACGCCGGTCACCCGACTCCCACAAGAGGGACTATTACGTCTGGAGCGATGACGACAATAAATATAGCGGCACCCGGATCATATTCACCGATACGGAGCGCTCTAACTGGACCTGGGACCCCGTGGCAAAACAATACTTCTGGCACCGATTCTTCAGCCACCAGCCCGACTTGAATTACGATAACCCGGAAGTGCGAGCGGAAATGCTCAAGGTGTTGAGTTTTTGGCTCGATAAGGGATTGGACGGCTTCCGTTGCGACGCCGTGCCTTACCTTTTCGAGCGTGAAGGCACCAACTGCGAGAACCTTCCCGAGACGCATATTTACTGCAAAGAAGTGCGCAGATATATAGATGAGCATTATCCAGGCAAAATATTACTGGCTGAGGCCAACCAGTGGCCCACCGATCTCTTGCCTTATTTCGGTGACGGCGACGAGTTCCAGATGTGCTTCAACTTCCCGCTGATGCCACGGCTCTTTATGGCCTTGCGTCGAGAGGATAGACGGCCCATCGTCCAAACAATCGCGCAACTACCTCGCATCCCTGAGAACTGCCAGTGGGGCATCTTTCTGCGCAACCACGATGAGTTGACGCTGG
>JALYYZ010000188.1 GCA_030945985.1 Chloroflexota bacterium | reverse complement strand
ACTCCGATCTTTCCGCGCCGTCTGCTCAACCTGGAGACGAGCCCTGCTATTCTCTCGACTCGACTGCTCAACCTCGTGGCTCCGATAGGCCGGGGGCAGCGCGGGCTCATCGTCTCTCCCCCTAAGGCGGGCAAGACGATGCTCCTCAAGATGATCGCCAACGGTATATCGGCTAACTACAGCAGCGATATCCATCTAATGGTCGTGCTGATCGGTGAGCGCCCGGAAGAGGTCACTGATATGAAGCGCTCGGTAAAGGGCGAGGTCGTTGCCTCAACCTTCGACGAGCCTGTGGAGAGCCACACCAAAGTAGCCGAGATGAGCCTAGAACGAGCCAAGCGCCTGGTCGAGTCGGGTCGAGATGTAGTCATCCTTCTCGACTCGATTACTCGCCTGGCCCGTGCCTACAACCTGCAGATGCCGACATCGGGTCGCACACTGTCAGGCGGTATGGACCCAGTAGCTCTCTACCCGCCCAAACAGTTCTTCGGCGCAGCGCGCAACATCGAGGAAGGCGGCTCGCTGACGATTATCGCGACCTGCCTGGTAGATACAGGCTCTCGTATGGACGACGTGGTGTACGAGGAGTTCAAGGGCACCGGCAACATGGAACTCCACCTCGACCGCAAGGTGGCCGACCGCCGCATCTTCCCCGCTATCGATGTCCAGAAGTCGGGCACCCGTCGTGAAGAGCTGCTCATGGACGAGAACACGCTCAAGCAGGTGTGGACCATGCGCAGGATGGTGGGTGTGCTGGGAGGCACCGAAGGCCTGGAACTGATGCTCGCTCGCCTTTCGAGAACCAAAGATAACAATGAGTTCCTTGCTACGTTGACCAAAGACGTTCTCTAAGCGTCAGTAAATACTTTCGGCACAAGAGTAAAACAAACCGGAACCCGCAGGGTTCCGATCTGTTTTACTCTTGTAGCTTCTGTAGCTTCCACGAGAGTTGCTTAAAGACGCAGTTGCCCCGCCATGTGCTCCGGAAGCCTAACCCGATGCAGAAAGCTTTGCTATCTCAACATCGGGCGTGAAGCAATTTTCTCCCCGGGCGGCCCTCTGAACGTTGGCCCAGATCTCGTGCGTCCACTCAGCCATAATTACCGGCACACCTAGCTCCTCCTGGAATTTGGCTATCGTCCACTCATCAAGGGTACGTATTCCCGAGAAGTCGAACATGCGCCGCGGTAGGAAAATAATGTCGGCAGGCTGCGCGCCGTCGCGCCTGTAGGCACCTAGCGCCTCGAACACCTCTTTGCCGAATAGGAGGCCCGAACAGGCAACGTTGCCTCCCAGGCTGGTATTCTTCACAACCTCCAGCCGGAGATCCAACCCCTCCACGGCCCGCAGGGGCTTCAACGCCTCACCTAGCGACTCCGCAGGCATCTCGCCACAGACCACCACCACGCGCACCGGGCGCTCCAGCCGGGCAAGCAGTTTCTTAGCGCTCTTCTTCGCCTCGTCGAGCAACTGCCGCACCATGCCCACACCGTTCTCTAGCTGGGCGTAGTCGTCATACTCCCTGGCCCGGGGCATTGGACGACCGGCCATCAGGTACCATTCGTCGGAGAGGTAAACGAAGTTCGTGTCGAGTCGCTCGCGAAGCCGCTTTTGCCACACCGTTACCTGCTCCACCACGGCGCGCGCCTCTTGAGCCGTGTAGGGGCGCATATCTAGCTTGATCTGGTAGTGATTGTTCTTCCGGTAGCGCGTGAGACCAACAGGCACCACCCCCACCGTCTGCACATGTGGGTATAGCGCAGCCAGGTCGCTGATCGAGCGGTCCAACTGTGTACCGTCGTTGATATTCGGGCAGAGCACAAGCTGGGTGTGGGTCTGAATGCCCATCGCTCCCAGTCGCCGGAGCTGAGGTACAACCTCGGGCGCTCGCGGGTTGCCCAGAAGGACGCGGCGCATAGCAGGGTCAGTGGCGTGTACTGAGACGTAGAGCGGGGAAAGGCGCTCGTCGCTGATGCGCTGCCAGTCGCTCTCACGGACGTTGGTTAATGTGATGAAGCCGCCATAGAGGAAGGAATAACGGAAATCATCGTCCTTGATGTCGAGCGTCTGCCGCAGGCCGGGCGCATTCTGGTCGACAAAGCAGAATGGGCAGTGATTGTTGCACCTTTTTATGCCGTCGAAGGTGGGGTCAACAAACTCCAGCCCGATGTCTTGCTGCTCGGGCTTGCGCAGGGTGAGCGTCAGAGGAGAGGAGACGCCCTCCCGAGCCACTTGCAGCCTTACCACGCTGTCCACCTGGTGAAACTGGTAGCCCACAACGTCCTGTACAGGGTTGTCGTTGATCGCCACCAGCCTGTCGCCCGCAACAATGCCTGCCTTCTCGGCCGGCGAACCGGGTACTACTTTATCTATTGTTCCACGACTTTTATACTGCGCCATAACCCTACCCAACAAAGAGCGTCCATTCTACACAGTCACTCGTCACTTAAAACTTGGATGTCACAACTTTGGCAACCTTCGCCCACGTACTGCCCAGGTGTATAAACCTGCTGCTCAATAGACCCTCGACATGGCCCAGCCGCAGTCCGGCTAGAAACTCCGCAGGAGTATTGAAGGGCGGAACCTCTACATATGCCCTGCCAACCTCGACCAGCATGTGCGCGTCGGAGCCGGCAGACATCGCCAGGCCATGCTTCTTCGCGTATGCCAGCGCTTTCTCGTTGTCTTCCGCCTTGACGGCGCGCGCGTTGAACACTTCCAGGATGTCGATAACGCCTGCAGCCACCAATCTTTCCAGCGCCGGGGTCTGTAGCCGGCTGCCGTTTCTCATCGTGTCGAACGGGTGCGGCACGCCGACCAGCCCGCCCTGCACCTTGATACGCTTGACCGTCTCCTCGGGAGATAAGCCTTTAGGAACAAGCTCGGACAGAAAATATCCGATGATCTCGCCCTCCAAGCTCTTGACCTCTTCCGAGGCGACTACCTTGATAGGCAAGTTGGACATCCTGGAGAGCGCAAGCGAATTCTCCAGACCGTTATGGTCGGTGACACAAAGAGCGCCCATGCCACGGGCAGCAGCAGCCTCCACCAACTTGCGCGGGTCATTGAGCGAATCTTTGCTCAACCGAGTGTGGCAGTGCATATCAACTTTTATAAGCTGGGTGCGCGACATGGCTTGCGTACTGTCTCCTTGCAACAGTGAAATTGCCTACAACTCACTATTATACCACACAGTCGAGACGGTGGGACAACAGGACGGCATGCCGGCCTAAAGCATCGGCAACCTGGCAACCGGCCACAAATCACCACGGGGAATTCGTCTGGCCAGGTCGCTGGGCTCTAAGTGACGGAACACCTCGTACCAGCATACCTGTAGTCCCACGAAATAGAGGCCGCCTGCGCAGCCTCTATAGGGCGCGGCCCTTCTATCCGGTTACCCCTCGGCATCAGGGATAAGGCTCGCATACCCCGATCGTAGATCCCGCTCGGCCTGTTCCCAGTCGGTATCCAGGTCAGTCGATCTACCTGCGGTGATCTTTCCCACCCGGTGCAGCGCCTTTGCCCGTCCCATGCCCGACGACATAGCCTCTTCGACGCTGATGCCGAACATGGCGGCGTGCAGCTCAGCCAGGCTGCGGATGAGTGGACTCTTCTCGCCGTACGGCTCGCTTGCGAACCGGCGATTGAGCGCCCAATATCGCAGTTCAAGATCCGCAACGCGCCTGGGCTCGAACCGCAGGCCATGGCCGTGTCGCGCCACCAATGTATAGTAGCGCCTCAAGTAGCGGCGCACCAGACGGAGATCATGGTCGACCTGCACCCAGGCCACTGAGGCGCGCACGACGTAGTAAGAGCCTTGTAGCGCCCAAGGCAAGGCCAGCCCAAACTGCTCACGCGTCACCTGGAGCAGCAATCGCAGCAGCCTGCCCCATGCTCGCCGGTAATATGCGCGCCACCCTGCGACCTCCAACTCGGCCACCCGCACAGGGTCGAACCGCCAAACCTCATTTCCGTTACTGCTCATGATTTTACCTCTAACTCTATTCATTTATAGCATGATTGAACGCGGGTGAGCTAACGCGTCTTCAGACAAGTTCGCAGGAACGAGAGAAGATTAATATTCACAAAGCTGCGGTTTTCGAGTGTCTGTGCCCTCCAACTGCTCCACGAGTCTTATCTAAAAGAATAAACAACTCACAAACTGCGGGCTTGTGAGTTGTTTATTCTTTTGTATTTCATACAGCAGGCGATATGTAGCCCAACAGCACTTTGCGGCATTTCGCGCCATGTTATAGAATAGATAGGTGAGCGCGCAAGACCCCGCCCTGGAGCGGCTGCCAATTCCGTCCCCTACGCCTTCGCCGGGCGTCAACTCTCCAAACATCTCAGCGGCCACCGTCGAGGGTTCTTCGCAGGTAGCAGTGGATACCCAGGACCCGGTGAGGAGAACTCCTCCCTGGGAGGCGCTCAGAAGCAGAGACTTCCGTCTCTACTGGGCGGGGGGCTTCGTTTCGCAGATGGGCAGCCAGATGCGCGTCGTGGCCGTCGGAGTGCAGATGTGGGATCTCACCCACAGTACCACTGCTGTGGGGCTCCTGGGACTCTTCAAGCTTGTGCCGCTGCTTGTTTTGTCGATCTTTGGAGGCGTTATTGCCGATGCGCTCGACAGACGGCGGCTGTTGATGGTAACCCAGACTATCATGGCCTCCTCGTCGGTTCTGTTGGCGCTGGCAACCCAGTTTGGCTGGATCTCTCCCGCGCTGGTCTATGGTGTCAGCTCACTCGGCGCGGCCACATTGGCGTTCGACAACCCCGCGCGCTCGGCATTGATCCCTAACCTGGTGCCTCGTAGGCACCTGCCCAATGCCCTCTCACTTAATATCATTGTCTGGCAGGTTGCCACCATCATTGGTCCTGTTATCGGCGGAGTTTTCCTCGCTATGCACGCTATCGGATTCGCCATCATTTACTGGATAGACGCGGTCTCCTTCACCGCCGTGCTTGTCGCCCTCTTCTTCATACGCGCAAAGACACAGGTCGCAGAGACACGCGACGTGAACATGAAGGCGGCCCTCGACGGCCTGCGGTTTCTACGCAAAGCACCGATTATTATGTCAACAATGACGCTCGACTTCTTTGCTACCTTTTTTGGCGCAGCCTCGGTGCTCATGCCGGCCCTTGCAGAGCAGGTGCTCCACCTTGACCGAAGCCTGTGGGGTCTCCTCTATGCGGCCCCGGCTATAGGCGCGGTAGTCGCGGGTGTGATCATGTCGTGGTTCGGCAACGTTCGCAGGCAAGGCATTATTGTTCTCGTGTCGGTAGCGGCCTACGGGTTGGCGACCGTTGTGTTTGGTTTCTCGACCTTCTTCCTGGTTACTCTGTTGGCTCTAGCGGGCACAGGAGCCGCCGATACCGTGAGTATGGTAATGCGTCAGACGATCCGGCAGCTGTCTACCCCGGACGAGCTCCGAGGGCGTATGACGTCAGTGAACATGCTTTTCTACATGGGTGGCCCGCAACTCGGCGAGCTGGAAGCGGGTGTGGCGGCTGCGGTTATAGGCATTGGCCCCTCTATCGCTCTTGGAGGTCTGGCTGTAATTGTTGTCAGCGCGGTGACAGGCGCACTCGTTCCAGTCCTACGACATTACGATAGGGGTGAATAGCTAGTCAGCTAGTCTGCCTATTAGGCAAAAAGAGGAACAAATCAAAACCCTGTAGGTTTTGATTTGTTCCAGAAATTGCAGGAGAATAATCATGAGCAACCGGTGCCGGTTGCTCATGATTATTCTCTCTCTCCGCTATGTGGCTCACCGACGCACGTGCGACTCTACAACTCGCATCAATAGCTGTAGCGACTCATCTATGTCAAGGCCATCGGTGTTCACCGGCACGGCATCAGGCGCGAGCTTGAGCGCTCCGGCCTCGCGGTGCATATCCTGGTCGTCCCGGTGCTCTATTTCTTTCTCCACCTGAGTCAGAGGTACTGACATGCCCCGGTCCGCCAGCTCTTTGCGGCGCCTCTGCGCGCGCTCATGCAAAGAAGCGTCCAGGTAAATCTTCAGATCGGCATGGGGTAGTACAACAGTGGTAATATCGCGCCCCACCATTACTACGGGACCCTCTTTGGACATCTTCCTCTGCTGGCGCACCAGGGCGTCGCGAACAGAAGGCCACGAGGCGATCTCCGACACTATGGCCTCGACGGCGGGCTTCCTTATCTCCCAGGTTACATCCTCGACGCCCAGCCTGACCGTATAGGCCCGGCCATCTTTCTCGCCTGCCGGTCTCTCCATGCGTATGGGTAGCGTCTCGACGAGAGCATGTAACTGAGGCTCATCGGAGGGAGCGATGCCCTTGCGCAAAGCAGCCAGTGCCACCGTCCGGTACATGGCGCCCGTGTCAAGAAAGAGATAGTGCAGCCTGTCAGCGAGGAGCCGCCCTAGTGTGCTCTTGCCGGCCCCCGCCGGGCCGTCTATGGCTATCGACCTGGGCAGCAGGGCCACTGCTTCGCTGGCCTGGCTTTCTGGGTCGCCCTGGTCGCTCTGATTGTCCTGGCTGTCCGGCTTGCTCTTTTCGTGCTCCAATTGCTCTTCTCCGTACCTGTGGTTTTTGCGAAGTTGGCTCATAAGCCTTTAGCTTAACCGCTTTTCTGAGCGCGTGAACCTCGTGCAGGGCTAGAACGCGCCATTTACCCAGTTCAAGGTCACCTAACGGGAGTGGCCCGAACCTTATGCGCTTCAGATCTATAACAGGGTGACCGATTGCAGCCATCATCAAACGCACTTGTCTCTTGCGGCCCTCGTGAATCGTCACCCGGAGCAACGTGCCACGCTCGTCCTTACTGACGTACACTGCCCTGGCCGGCGCGGTCTTCTCCCCTTCGATCTCGATCCCCTCCCGCACCCGTTCCAGCCCTTCCTCGCTGGGGCGGCCCCGGACCAGCGCCTCATATTCTTTCTCAACCCCGAATTTAGGGTGGGTAAGCCTGAAGGTGAGGTCGCCATCATTCGTCAGCAGTAGCAGCCCAGTGGTATCGACGTCCAGCCTCCCCACAGGGTAGAGGCGAGGCAATCCTTCTTTGCCTGGACCGCCTTTAAGCAAGTCAAGCACCGTGCGCCTGCCATGAGTATCTTTGGCCGTAGTGACAATGCCGGGCGGCTTATTGAGTGCAATGTAAACGTGACCCACCTCCTCCTTGCTCTCACCTCGGAGGGGCCTGCCATCGACCTCTATCTGGTCCACGCCCAGCGCGGCGCGCACCCCCATCATTGTTACGATCTCGCCGTTCACCGTCACCCGGCCGGCCTTTATTATCTCCTCAGCAGCACGGCGCGAAGCCACTCCCGCTTCGGCCAGGATTTTTTGTAGACGCTCGCCCCTTTGCAGAGCGCTGGAATCTAGCCTCTGTTCCGCCGGCGCAGGACCGGTCCCACGTGTAGGCCCTTTACTCTTCATCGTCATTGACCACCTCCTCGCGCCTCCTCGGGCCGGCAAGCGCCTTTACCTTGGCGATCCGCAGGCCGTCAAGCTCTTCCACCCGAAAGGTATAGCCGGAACCCTCCACATGGTCATCGATCTCCGGTTTGCGCCCCAGCGCCTGGAAAACATAGCCGCCCATCGTGTCGGCGCCGCTTTCGATTTCGAGGCCTAACGCTTCGTTTACATCGCTGATCGCCATGAGGCCATCGATAAGTATACCTTCAGGTGTAAACTCGATGCCCGGCCTATCGTCGCCAGGGTCGAACTCATCGCGGACCTCGCCCACGATCTCCTCTACAACGTCCTCCAGCGTCACCATACCCGCCGTGCCGCCATATTCGTCAACGACCACGGCAATATGCATTCCACTTCCCTGCATCCGCGTCAGTAACTGGTCGACATCCAACGTCTCCGGTACCGCGGGTATCGGACGCATCAGAGAGCGTACGTCCACGAGGGCCAGACCTTGACCAGACGAGTCTGACTGCGAACGCGTACTTATCTGCGCCCCGGCCTGCCGTTCAGCGAGGGTGCCCGTTACCCCTTCGAGGTCACGCACCATCCCCTGGGCCATTGCAGCAAAGACATCTTTCACATGTACCACGCCGACGATATTATCCAGGTCGCCCTCATAGACCGGAAAGCGGCTGTGACGGTGCTCTACCATCAGGCTTATGACCTCTTGAAAGCTGTCCGTCACCGATAAGGCCACTATCTCCGTGCGTGGGCGCATAACCTGCCGGGCGGTGAGATCGCCAAAGTCAAAGACCCGACGGAGGATCACTTCTTCTTCTCGGTCCAGCACACCAGCTTTGCGGCTCGAAACCACAAGCATCTCCAGTTCCTCTACCGAGTGAACATTAGTGTGAGCAATATCTCCACGGAGACCGATGAGCCGCATCACGCCGTTACTGAGAAGGCTCACGATCCAAATTAATGGCCTGAAAATTAGGACAAAAAAGTTGAGCGGCCTGATCAGGAGCATGGCCGTTGCCTCGGCGTTCTGCCTGGCGATCATCTTGGGCACAATCTCGCCCAGGACGATCTCGACGACCGTTACAAAGAGAAAGGCCAGCGTACCCGCTACCGCGT
This sequence comes from Chloroflexota bacterium, assembly GCA_030945985.1. Lineage (GTDB taxonomy): Bacteria > Chloroflexota > Chloroflexia > QHBQ01 > JADMIH01 > JADMIH01. The sequence goes on along the minus strand of JALYYZ010000188.1, from coordinate 5,570 downwards.
GTGACGAGACAAAAGCCTCATTCGCCGGCATAACACCCTCAAGCCAGGGTCGTATTGTCTCGGCCAGGAGAGGCTCTCCCAGCCCGCCCAGCGCGAGCGTGGCGATAGTGATGCCGATCTGCACTGCGGCGATATAGCGGTCAAGGTGCTCCAGCGCCTTCTTGACACTGCGAGCCACAGTGCTCCCCTCGCTGATAAGTTGCTCGATCCGCGTTTGACGCACACTGACAATCGAAAACTCGCCGGCAACGAAAAAGCCCGCAGCGAAAACCAACAGAAATATCGAAATAATTCCTACCATCCGTTAGCTAGCCACCCACTCCAATATGACCCAGGCTATAACCTCGCAATATAGCTCCTAGCACTTTCCGGGCCGTTACCGGCAGCATCAACGAGCCATAAGCTAACACCATGTTAGCCCGCTCCGCTCCACGAGTCAACTTTTCGAGTAGCAAAGGCAGATATACGGGATCGTTGAACAGGCGGGCTGCCTGGCATCATTCGAAAGTCACAGTAACCGCTTAGATAGAGGGTACGAGGGGAGAGAGGCAGGTCGCGTTACGTTTGACAGAACCAACCTTGCTCCCTTATAATAGGTTCTTAGCGACACTTATACATGCATGCTTGAACCGTGTGCATCTTACTGTATTTACAAAGTGCGCGAGGCTGCCCTTGCCTCTCGCAGCGTTACCCGGCCAACGCGCCAGGTAAACCAGGCCCCATTGATAGGAGCACCCAGTTGCGAAATAATGTCACTACATGGCTGATCGGCATCGTTCTGCTGACCGTCCTCGCAGGCTACGTCGACAGTGTGGACCGCATCGGCTTCCCAGGTTTCATCATAGATCGTGATACGAGCACCCACCTGGGCCTTGACCTGAAGGGTGGCCTACAGCTCGTCCTCCAGGCCGAGCCACGCGGCACTCAGCCCATCACCAACGATCAACTCCAGGCGGCCCGCAATATTATCGAGGACCGCGCGAATGGTACAGGAGCGTCTGAGCCGGTGGTGCAAACTGCCGATCAAAACCGCATCCTGGTTGAGTTGCCTGGTATCACCAACCTCGAGGATGCCACCAAAATAATCCAGGAAACAGCTTTCCTCGAATATATAGATGGCGGCAGCAGTCCACCCTCTGTGGGCTCTCTCGTTTGTACAAGCCTGGGTTGCCCTAACCCTGAGCAGATCCGCGCGGCAGCGGGTGGCGCTACAGGTGGTACAAGAGGGTCTTCCACTGTAATCACAAGTACAGCGGCAACCACCAGCACTGCACAGACGGCAGCCGCAGCCGTGCCTACCCCCCCCTCTAAGGTTTGGAACAATGTTGTCACCGGCGACGAGATAGATGGGAGCAAGGTGGCGGTGCAGTTCGACCAGGTGGGCAAGCCACAGGTCAGCTTTACCCTCAAGGGCGAAGGCTCGACGAAGATGGCTAACTTCACTTCGGCGAACATTGGTAAGTTCATGCCTATCGTCCTCGATAAGAAGGTCATAAGCGCTCCCGTTATCCAGGGGGCTATCGTCGGCGGCACAGGACAGATCACAGGTCTCACTTCATCTGAGGCCCAGAAACTCGCCGTGCAGCTCAAGTACGGCGCTCTGCCGGTCGGCCTGCGGACTCTGGAGTCACAGAAGATATCGGCCACACTGGGACAGGACGCCATCAACAAGAGCGTCACGGCGGGCATCATCGGCCTTAGCCTCGTTGCCCTCTTCATGATGACCTATTACCGGCTACCGGGCTTGCTTGCGAGCGTGGCCTTACTCATCTATTCTGCGTTAGCTTACGCAATCTTCAAGCTTGTTCCCATCACGCTGACGCTGGCGGGAATCGCCGGCTTCATCCTGTCTATTGGTATGGCTGTTGACGCGAACGTACTAATATTCTCCCGATTGAAAGAAGAGCTCCGCTCGGGCAAAACGTTAGGCGCGGCAGTGGAGGCCGGCTTCGACCATGCCTGGCCTTCCATCCGCGACAGCAACGCTTCAACCCTGATAACGTGCGCCATCCTCTTCTGGTTCGGCTCCACGTTCGGCGGCGCCTCGATCATCAAGGGCTTTGCGCTAACGCTGGCAATAGGTGTGGCGGTCTCGCTCTTCACAGCCGTGACGATATCGCGCACATTCCTGAGGGCTATCGTGAAGACCGGCCTCTCTCGCAGCCGCTGGGCCTTCAACCTCGATCCGGAGAGGCCCGTCGCCCCAGCGCCAACCACAGGAAGCAGCACACTTACCGGAGCCTAGTGCCGGTCAGGGGCGGGAATCTGCAGAATAGCTACCCGTCCCTGCTTCATCTTGTAACCCCTATCCCTAGAGGAAGTAATGATCGATTTAGTCAGCAAACGGTTTCTTTTTCTTGCGATTTCGCTCCTGGTGATCATCCCTGGAACCATCGCGGTGCTAGCCGGCGGCCTTCGTCCCGGCATCGACTTCAAGGGCGGAACGCAGTGGGTGGTAAGGCCAACTAAGGGCGCGACTACTGAGCAGTTCAGACAGCTCGTCGAGAAGAACGGCTATGCGGGCTCGCAAGTCAAAGCAGGTAGCATCGTCAGCGGCACAACAGGTGGTGTCGACACTGTTATCATGGATCTACCGGGCCAGGTACGCAGCGACGTCGAGAAACCTGTTCTTGAAGATCTACTGGTCACGAACAAGCTGGTAGCAGGCACACGCATCACCGAGACAATTGCGGCCGCTACGCCAACAGTAGCAGCGGGCTCGCCCACGGTCGCAAGCGCGTCGGGCACTGTCACGGGCACGATTAAGGGAACAGGCACGATCACAAGTACAGGTGTCACTAGCGGCACCACGGCAAGCACGACCGGCACACCGGGAACGGGCACCGTGAGCGCCCCTGCCGGCAAGTTGGTATCGCGCAACCGCATCGATCCCAGCTCCGAGATAGACTTCCGCTCTGTTGGGCCTACAGTTGGCAGCGAGCTCCTGGGGAGGGCATTCCTCGCCATACTGGCAGCCTCAGCGGCTATATTGGTCTACCTGACGCTGGTCTTCCGCAAGATACCTAACGCCTTCCGGTATGGTGTTTGCGCCATTATTGCCCTCCTGCACGACGTGCTTGTGGTGCTCGGCGTATTCGCGATACTCGGCTTCCTTTTTGGGCTTGAGATAGATGCCCTCTTCGTCACAGCCATGCTCACCGTGATAGGTTTCTCGGTCCATGACACCATAGTGGTATTCGACCGCGTCCGAGAGAATATTATGAGGCGGCGCTTCGAGCGATTCTCGGAAGTGGTCAACTACTCGCTTGTGCAAACCCTGGCCCGCTCGATCAACACGTCCATTACGGTTATTCTCACCCTCTTTGCGCTCTACCTTTTCGGAGGCACAAGCATACGCAACTTTGTGCTTGCGTTGCTGATAGGTATTATCTCCGGTACCTATTCCTCGATCTTCAACGCCTCCATGCTGCTTGTAATCTGGGAGAACCGCGAGTGGTCGCGTGCAAATCGGGGCGGCCCACCCGCAGCGAGCGCACGGGCCTCAGCGCGATAAAATTGAAATGGTGTGGGAGCGGTGCCAGGTTTTTTCCACTTTGCCACGCAAAACTAAATATGCTACAATGGCGCACCAACGCCCGGTTACGTTTCGTGGCCGGGCATCCTAGTGCGCAGGGGCGTGAGCGATAGCTTGCTAAGCAACATGCCCTGTAGAAAAGCTGCGGTGACGTGGCCGCAGTTGAGACTATAGTAGAACTTCTGGGAGGAGAGTTAATGACAGTCGTCGATCTATTAACCTATTTCGTGCCTGTGGCAGGTCTGATAGCGGTAGGCTTCGCTATCTACCTGGCGAGGGACGTGCTTGGCAGAGACACCGGCACTCCTGAGATGCAGGAAGTTGCCAGCACGATTGTTGAAGGCGCTATGGCCTTCCTGAAGCGGCAGTATACGACTATCGCTATACTAGCTGTCGTCTCAGCCGTGCTCGTCGGGATCTTGCTGGCGGTAATTCCGCAGAGCAATGCAGGCACATCAGTTACCCCGGGTAATCTGGGTATCCTGACCTCGATCGCGTTCCTGCTGGGAGCAGCCTGTTCCGGCGTTTCCGGCTATATTGGTATGTATGTGGCCGTCCGCGCTAACCTGCGCACAGCATCCGCCGCGCGTCGCTCACTCGGTGAGGCATTAACTGTCGCTCTCCGTGGCGGAGCCGTGTCGGGTTTCCTCGTGGTAGCGCTGTCGCTACTCGGCGTTTTCCTGATCTTTGAAGCATACTCGGCCATTGCTGGAGCCAACGGCATCGCGCAAGCGCCGTTCTTGATCGTAGGCTTCGGCTTCGGCGCCTCGTTCGTGGCACTCTTCGCTCAGTTGGGTGGTGGCATCTACACCAAAGCTGCTGACGTGGGGGCCGACCTGGTAGGCAAGGTTGAAGCAGGTATTCCCGAGGACGACCCGCGCAACCCTGCCGTTATTGCCGACCTGGTCGGCGACAACGTAGGCGACTGCGCCGGACGTGGTGCCGACCTTTTCGAGTCGACCGCCGCTGAGAACATTGGCGCTATGATCCTGGGCGTGCTGCTCTTTGAGGTCACAGGGCGCACTAACCCCGCCTGGATACTCTTCCCCCTCGTGATCCGCGCCTTTGGACTGATCGCCTCACTTGTAGGTATCCTAGCCGCTCGCGTCTCAGGGCGTGGTGGTGCGGATGTGACCGACAAGGCAGCCCTTGCTGCGTTGAACAACGGTTACTTTATCGTTGCTGCCCTCTCCGCCGTGCTGATGATGGTCGTGAGCATGTTGATGCTGCCTGAGCGGGGCAGGGATAATTTCTCCTCGGGCTTCTGGTATGGGCTCGCCGGGTTAGTGGGTATCGCTACCTCTATCGCCTTCGTCTATATTACCCAGTATTACACCGCAGGCTCGTGGCGCCCTGTCAAAGAAATAGCTAATGCTGCCCGCACGGGTCCCGCTACAACCATCATATCTGGTATAGCGGTCGGCTTTGAGACAACCTTCCTGCCGACCATCGCTATAGTGATCGCCCTCGGTCTTTCCTACTTCCTGGGCACGCAGGGCAACCCCTCGACACAGGGTGTTGTGCAGATCGACGTGGCGGGCCTTGCCACTAAATTCGCTGTGGACACCAGAGTAGCATCAGGTATATTCGGCACGGCAGTAGCCACAATGGGAATGCTCATGTCGTGCGCATATATCCTTGCCATGGATACCTTCGGTCCTATCACCGACAATGCCGGCGGTATCACAGAAATGTCGCACCAAGCTGCATCGGTCCGCAATATCACCGATGGCCTCGACGCGGTCGGAAACACCACAAAGGCTCTTACGAAGGGCTACGCGGTTGGATCGGCAGCGCTCGCCGCATTCCTCCTATTCTCGGCCTATCTCGACAAGGTGCGCCAGGTGAAGCCTGACTTCCCTTTGACGAACGGCCAGTTAGCTATCAACCTGTCGCAGATCGATGTCTTCATCGGGGCCTTCATCGGGGCTATGCTCGTCTTCCTCTTCTCGTCGCTCGCAATCCGAGCAGTGGGGCGCGCTGCGGGAGAGATGATCGAGGAAGTGCGCCGCCAGTTCCGAGCGGACCCCGGCAT
>JALYYZ010000181.1 GCA_030945985.1 Chloroflexota bacterium | reverse complement strand
ACCCCACCCAGCACCAGCGGGCGCCCCGTGACGAGCCGGTGTACGTCGTACCCCATGCCTGCTCTGAACTCTGTTGCCATCTTTTGTCAGTCCTCACAAAGAAATGCGCTCGGCTTCCTGTCCAACGACCATAGAAATCCTGCCAGGCGAGCACGTCTGGCCGTCGAGTTCGGTCTCGGGCAACAGCTGCAGGCAGCAAACGTTAGACATATTCTTCGCGGCATGGCGCCTATCTTATCCTGGTCTTTAGCGTCGTCCCTTTAGTATGGCCTCGGCTATGAGCAAATCGATCGGTGTGGTGATTTTGATGTTTGTCACCTCGCCCTCAAATATTTTCACGGCATGCCCGGACAGTTCCACAACGCGCGCGCAATCGGTGGCGTGTAGCGGTTCGGTTGACTGCGAGAGGGCATCATAGGCACCCAGCAAGAGGCTCAGCCTGAATATCTGGGGGGTCTGTGCCAGCCAGAGGTTGCTGCGCTCCAGCGTACCGGTGATCGTGCCTGTGGCATCAGCGGTCTTCACCGTGTCGGTGGTCTGTATGGCTGCTATCGCCGCGCCGCTCTCCTGTGCCGCTTCCCATCCACGGCTGATAAGTTCAGGTGTGACCATGGGCCGCGCGCCATCGTGTACCGCTACCCACTCGTAGCCCTGTCCGTTTTGCTCCTGATCCGCCACCACGCGCAACCCCGCCTCTACCGAGTCTTGCCTCAGTTCACCTCCAGGCACAATGGCGATAACCTTGCTCCACCCGAAGGTCGAGTGCATCTCTGCTGCTCCGGCCATATTGTCGGGGTTCAGCACCACAACGATCGCATCAACGTGCGGGCAAGCCTCGAAAGCCGCCACTGTGCGCGCCAGCACCGGCAGATCGCCGATAGTGCGTAGCTGCTTGTCGTTTCCACCCATCCTCTGGCTGCGACCTGCTGCCACGATTATTGCCGCCATGTTGTTCATGTTTTAACTCCCTATTGCCTTTCTCTAACCTTCCCCGGCATTATCGCTGCCGAGGGTCCGCTCTGATCCCACGGATTCCATGCCTCAATGAACGGGCACGCTTATGCAAACGTTAACGCGTTCCATTCTTCATTTGCGCGAATATCATCCTTCCTGCTACGGTTTGCAGTACCCGCGTTACGATGACATCCACATCGCTGTTCATGTACCGCTTGCCATTCTCAACCACTATCATCGTGCCGTCGTCCAGGTAGGCAACTCCCTGGCCGAGCTCCTTACCCTCCTGTATAACATGCACGTTCATCTCCTCTCCGGGAAGAACCACAGGCTTGATCGCGTTCGCCAACTCATTTATGTTCAATACTTTAACACCCTGTATTTCGGCCACGCGGTTTAGATTAAAGTCATTAGTGATTATAGGGCAGTGGTATACGCGTGCTATCTTGATTAGCTTGCCGTCTACTTCGGGTATTTCCTCGGCGTCCACTTCACTGATCTGTATAGGTACAACAGCCTCTTTCTGGAGCCTGTTGAGCATATCGAGCCCACGCCGGCCCCGTACTCGGCGCAACGGATCAGCGGAGTCGGCAATATGCTGTAGTTCGTTGAGCACAAACCTCGGCACAAGCAAAGTGCCGTCAACGAAACCTGTTTTGCTTATGTCGGCTATGCGCCCATCTATAATGGCGCTCGTGTCGAGCAGCATATATTTGTCGAGTTGTACCCTGTCCGAGTCGCCGACCACTTCCACGCCTGTGATACGCCCGGTTTGCAGGGCGGCGGTCTCGTTCAATGTCGCTCTGCCTATATTCGAGGTTTTGAGAGCCTCATTACCCCGCACGGCCTTCCATGTTTCTATCAAGTCGCGTTTGCGCAGCACGGTCGTATAGACGCCCAGGTAAGCCAGCACCAACGCCCCCACAGTCGGGGCCACTTGCCCGACCCAACCAGGCAGCTTCCCAAGGGGTCCACCCAGCAGCGCAGCAAGTCCTAGCCCCACCAGCAACCCCACTGCGGACGCCAGCAGGTCGAGCGCGGGCATAGTTCGGAGCTTCGTGCGCACCCATTTCGTGGGGTAGGTGGTCACGTAAGGGGTGGCTACAAAGCCGAGCAGCGCGCCAAAGAGAGTAAAGTAAAGAGGAAGCTCGTTGTAGCCGCTCTGGTTATCGGTCGGCAGCATAGGGGTGAGATAAAGCCCCAGGGCAAAGCCTGCCGCCGCAGCCAGCAACATACCGAGCACCCTGAGTGTAAAGTTCAGTGACATCCCTCGCGCCCCAGCGTTAGCTACTCAGTGCTAACATCTGCCTGCATGTTGCAGGCGAGTAAAGTCTAGACAGAGAATCCTGCCTCCCAGTCGAGTGAAAAAAGAAGATCTGCCCACCTCCCGTTCGCTGGGCGTACGGGGGATGATAGCATAGGAGCATAGGGGTGTCAAAGCAGGGGAGGTGGTCAGCTCGTCAGCTTAGTACCATAATCTCCTGGCGTTAGGAGCAGCGTCTATTGAAGTGCGAGCACCTACTCCTTTATACTATTATCTGAGCAGTTCCCGCTTCCTTGCAGGTTGTGCGGGTCAATTGCATGGTTGGAGGTTAAAGCTGTGTCCCAAAAGATGATGTGGGATATTATCGCCGGTATATACAGGGGCCAGGCCACCGACACTACCGTGGTGACTGTCGAGGAGGCCGCCATGACCCTGGCCCTTACAAAGGCAGGCAAGGGTGTATTCGATGCAGACTGGTGGCCCGAAACCCTCACTCGAATACTTGAACACTGGGGAATCTACAGCCGGCGTTGGATTGACGAAGCTACGCGCCTCCCACGTATGCATTTTGTTCTGGGCCAACCCAAGCCAGGCACTCCGGGCATAGAAAACGCCTCGGGGCCGTTGTCCGCCCGCATCATGTCAGGGCCTCTGAACAGAGACAAGAAATAGAGCTACGCGCGCTGAATGCGCTCTGCGGCAGAGCTGTGCTTTTGAGCGCCCTGCTGCCCCTTTGTCTCTTCTCTTTCCCTCGATGCGTCCCCTATTCCTTTGTGGGGGCGACCTCTCGCTCGAAAGTGCCTTTGTCCTTCTTCAAGATATGCTTATACATATCGCGCATCTGCGTGCGCGTGAGGCGCTTACCACTCTCGAAATATTCGATAGCTACCTGGCCTATGCCGAAGGTGCCCAACGCCGCAATGCCTGCTGCTACGGCCCAGCCACCGGACGGCACCAATTTTGCCCCTTGTTGGGCCAGGTAGCGGAAGGCCAGGCCACCTGCTATCGTACCGATAAGCTCTTTCGCGTGCCTGGCTGTGAGAGGCTCGCCATAGATGGCCGCTATCCTGAGCACCATCCTTGCCTGGGTGGTCAGTAACACAGGTATGTCTATCAGCGGTATCGGCTCGGCGCCTATCGCGGTATTCAATACTGCTGCTTGTCTGACCACTCGCTGAGATGCGCTTCGCCTCAACGGCGGCAGTTCCCTCCCGAGGGCGACTGCGAGGGCCGGCAAGGCATCTACGAGCGCTGGCACCAGTTTCTCGGCTACGTTCGTGCCCTTCTTAGCCGAAAGGGGGATTACGGGCACACCAAGCCGTGCTGCCGCATCGGCAACTGTTTCATCTGCCCGATTGCCAAGCAGGTCTATCTTATTTAGCGCTACCACCACGGGCCGGCGTAAGGACTGCAAGTAGTGCAACAGGTCGGCGTCGCCTTGCCTCAACCCCGCACCGGCATCAAGCAGCAGCACTATACAGTCGGCTTCCGCCGCGCTCCTGGCCGCGAGGTTGGCTCGATCCACACCACCTATCTCTCCGAATCCGGGGGTATCCACCAGCACAAATGGCCCCAGGGGCCGAATAATCGCCTCACGGGTGGTGCCGGGTATTGGTCCTGCCGGCGAGAAATCTTTGCCCTCAAGCAAGTTGAAGAGAGTCGACTTGCCCGAGTTTACGGGCCCTACGATTGCCAGTCGCGCCGAAGCCTCTTGCTTGATATCGTTATGTATCTGCTCCCAGTCGAGCGCCCGCAGCAAACTGCGTAAATCGTCCATCAGAATAGGCAGCCTAACTGCGCCACCGCTCTCACCCAGGTTCCTCATATTAGCCTCCCAGCCAATTTACCTTCGGCATCCCGCCGGTGCGCTAAAGTACCGGCTCCTCCCCGCTCCTCCCCGCTCCTTATTGTAACCGACTCCCGTACTCTTGGCCCACTCTAAATCGGCAAGAGCAAGGACCTTTGGGGATTGAAGTGACACTGACGAGTTGTTATACTCAAGAAGATATGATATCCCTCTCCCCTACCACCGGCAAATGGTTTCCGACGTCCATCGCGCTGTTGCTATTTGCTGCGGGTGGGCTGATTCTTTTCCTCTCAGCGACCCGGCCTGTCACTGTACAATCTCCTTCCGGTGCTCCAGTTGTTGTTCAGCCCAGGGCAGTAGCCGCAGTCAATACAGGCACACCGAGGCCTGAGCAAACCTTTACTGCACTGCCTCTTGCCACGAGCAGCCCTCTCTCTATTGCCTCTTCCCTGCCGTCCTCGCCTATTTCGCCTTCAGTCGTGCCACTTTCAGCCATATCGCCTTCAGTCGTGCCACCCTTGGCTTTGTCCCCTTCGCCTGTGCCACCCCTGGCTGCGTCACCCTCGCCCGCAACAACAACAGCAACAGCCCCACTACAGGCGGCCACAGAGGCACTTACTCAACCTACCGCCATGTCTGTGTACACTTCCACGCCTCTTCAACCATTACAGACGCCTCGACCTACCTCAACCACTGTACCTCCTAATCTCCTCCCAGCCGCCACAGCAGTCAAGCGCACTGCTTCGGCTCCTACGGCAGCCCCCACCCATGACCCTAACCTTCTGCCCTCGGGCGCGCGTTATGGCCAGCATAACCCCAATGTGCCGGATCGTATCGTGCATATTTCATCGCCCAACATCAAGCTTAACACTTCTGTGTACGAGGTCTATGGTATCAACGGGGTGTGGGAAGTAGCCGACTACGCGGCGGGGCACCAGTACAACTCTCTGAACCCGGGCGAAGGCGGTAACATCGTGTTGTCCGGGCACAACAACTGGCGCGGAGAGGTCTTTCGCTATCTCGAGTTTCTGAAGCCTGGCGACACAATAGTTGTCCAAACGCAAGAAGGTAAGAGTTACACTTATCGCGTCGACACGGTTGAGAAGCTTAAGGAGGCAGGCGCTACGTATGCGCAGCGGCTACAGAATGGCACGGTCATGGATCCCACCCCCAGCGAGCAGCTAACTCTCATCACCTGCTGGCCGTATACTACCTACACCCACAGGCTCATTGTTATAGCCAAACCTGTAAACTAGTACCTCACCAGCTAAAGATTGATTGGTTTGTTTCATGTTTCTCACCATGTGAGAAACATGAAACCATTAATACTTTCCTGGTACGGTACTATACATAAAGGCTATTATGACCCACAGCGAAATTCTTTCGGCAGACCCACCCCAGGCTGGTATGCGCCTTTCATATGGCGATGATCCGCTCAACTTTGGTGACCTGCGCCTTCCTGATGGTGGCGGACCGCACCCTGTTATAGTTGTCGTGCATGGCGGCTTCTGGCGCGCTCGGTACGATTTGGAGCATATAGGCTTGGCCTGCCAGGCGCTCACCACAGCTTTAGGCGCGGCCACGTGGAGCCTTGAGTACAGGCGTATCGGCAATCCAGGTGGCGGCTGGCCCGGCACCTTCCTGGATGTAAGCGGGGGACTTGACCATGTGCGCCTGCTGGCCAGCCCTTATAATCTTGATCTAAGTCGTGTTGTAACCATCGGACACTCGGCAGGCGGACACCTTGCGCTATGGTTGGCTGCTCGTGGTCGTATACCGCCTGAGAGCAGCCTCTATTCGGATCCTCTCCTGGCTCTCAGGGGAGCAGTCTCATTGGCCGGCGTACTCGATCTTCGCCTGGCATACGAACTTGGCTTAAGTGGCGGGGTAGTTGAAGAATTTCTTGGCGGCTCACCGTCTGAGGTTCCACAGAGGTACATAGAGGCATCACCGATTAGACTGCTGCCCTTGGGCGTCCCTCAGGTGCTGCTTCATGGTACTGAGGACGAGCCTGTGCCTTACAAGATCAGTCAACTCTACGCTGAAGCCGCGCTTGCTGCGGGTGATGGCGTCGAATTAGTCACTCTCCCGGGCTGCGGCCACTTCGAGTTGATCGATCCCCAATCAGAGCAATGGGATACTGTTGTTCAAGCGGTGCGTGGTCTCCTCAGTTAAGCTGCACGAACTTACCTATATTCCCTCTGACCCTTGCTTTGCGCAACCTCTCGCCTCTTGCTTCAAGCCGTACAGGCATACCGTATTTAGGCGAAGCAAGAGGCGACCCTCCAAGCTCTATGCGCGCTCTCGGCTCAACCTGCACATTGAACCTCTGGAGCAGCATGGCAAGCACCAGCTTCATCTCCATTGTGGCAAAGGTCGCCCCCAGGCACCTGCGCGGACCCGCTCCAAAGGGCATGTACTCGTACGGCGAAGGATCGATCTGCTCCCAGCGTTGAGGCTGGAACTTCTCAGGCTGTGGGTAAATGTCGGCTCGCCGGTGTGTCACGGCGGGACTCCAGAGTATGCGAGTGCCCTCCTCGATTTGATAAGATCCAAAGTTGGTCGGAGCAGTCGTGACTCGCAAGAACCATAAGCCTGGAGGTAACAGGCGCATACTCTCCTTGATTACACGGTCCAGCAACGGGAGGTCAGCTAGCTGTGCAATATTGGGCACCTCCCCATGTAGCTTGGCCTCCATTTCGGCCTGCAATTCTTCAAGCACACCTGGGTGCTGGGCCAGCAGAAATAGGGTCCAGGTGAGGGCGTTTGCTGTTGTCTCGTGCCCCGCCACGAAGAGGGTCGTGGTCTGTCCAATAAGTTCGCTTTCCGAAAGACGCGTGCCGTCTTCATCGTGCGCCTGTATCAACATAGAAAGCGCATCGCCGCCTGCCGTGGCTCCTCTACGGTCGAGTTGCCTCTTCCGCCTGAGCATGGCTCGTATCTCGTTCTCCAGTTCCTGAGACAGCCTGAGCATTCTATGGAAGGGGAATCCAGGCAGGTTGAACGGCAGTGCCACGGTCGAGAAGCTCAGCGTCAGTTTGAGCCACCTCTCCATTATACGCCGCACATGATCGCCTTCGCGCTCGGGGTCAAGGCCGAGGATAGTCTGTATTGCTATGGAGAGTGTAAGCGCTTTCATCTCTCGCAACAGGTCGAAACGTTGCCCGATGTGCCAGCCGGCTAGCTGTGCTTCAGTCAATCCTACCATGGTGCCGTGTAGGGTCTCTACGCTCTTCTTGTGGAAAGTGGGCATGAGCAGCCGGCGCTGCTGCGTGTGCTTTGCGTCGTTCATGGTAGTCAGCCCCGAGAAGAGGCGTACGGCCGCGCTCCCTTTCGGCAGTTTGACAGGGGAGCCGGGCGTGTTCACCGCCCCGTTGTGGAACAGAGTTTGGTCACTTAGCACCTGGCGGTTGTATTCGGGTGAGAAGACGAACAGGTACTCAGAGCTTCCTTCTGAAAGGGAGACCACATCGCCGTAGGTCCTATTAAGGTGCTGCATATAGCCAATAGGGTCGCGCAAGAGCGGCAGCATGTTCCCACGCCACCCCAGTAGCGGCTTGCCGGTTGGTCCAGGTACCATCTTCGCTCTTCCATCGCTTTTCAATCTAACTTGTGTAACAGACACTGCTCTTGCTCCTATTTCTCGTGGTGCCGGTATTCGTACGATGCTTCCTTGTGGGCATGCTCCTATTGATTATACGCGCTTGATCTGGCTGTTGCCTTTGATTTATACGCGCTCGATGAGTGTGCTGCCTTTAATTTATGCGCGCTTGATGGCACTGTTGCCGATTTGAGTTTCGGCTCCGAGAACTGAAGGAAAGAAACCGTTGATTCATACGCACTTGATGGGGTTGTTGCCTTCCTGAAAACGAGAGGAGAATAAACAATCGACACCATCAGGGTGTCGATTGTTTATTCTCAAAATTAAAAGGAAGACAAATCAAAACACGCAGTGTTTTGATTTGTCTGCAAAAAGAAGCTATCTTTCTCTGAGCTGCCTCTTCAAGAGGCATTAGGCACAATTACTGCTAAAGAGGGCATACGTGCCGTGGATCTCTTGCCGGCTACAACGCCCCAGCGGGGTGTAGCTGCCTTCCACTGTTCTACTAACTTGTATAAGGAGAGGCAACTAATGGCCGAACAACAGAAGGATAAGGAGGCAATGCAACCTCCTCAACATCAAGAGCAGCAGCCTGGTATCGAAGCGAAAATGACACCCAGGCCCGAGTCAATCAAGTCAGAGTACCGGGGCAGCGGCAAACTTAAAGGCAAGGTCGCTCTCATCACAGGCGCCGACAGCGGAATAGGCCGTGCCGTTGCCGTCGCTTTTGCGCGCGAGGGCGCCGATGTGGCCGTTCTCTACCTGAACGAACACTCTGATGCCAAAGAAACCAAAGGCATGGTCGAGGCTGAGGGCCGGCGCTGCTTTACACTGGCGGGCGACATAGGTGAGGAGACTTTCTGCCAGGGAGCGATCGAGCAAGCGGTGAGCGAATTGGGCGGCTTGGACATATTAGTGAACAACGCGGCCGAGCAGCACCCCCAAGATAGTATCGAGAAGATCAGCGCGGAGCAGTTGGAGCGCACTTTCCGCACTAATATTTTCTCGATGTTCTATCTCACAAAAGCAGCACTCCCTCACCTGAAAGAGGGTAGCTCTATCATTAACACTACGTCAGTAACGGCATACCAGGGGAGCCCTGAGCTACTCGACTACTCTTCCACCAAAGGGGCTATCGTGGCCTTCACCCGGTCGTTGTCGCAATCGCTAATTGAAAAAGGCATACGCGTAAACGGCGTCGCTCCCGGCCCTATTTGGACCCCTCTGATCCCGGCTACCTTCCCTGCGGACAAGGTAGCCGAATTTGGCACGGATGTTCCGATGAAGCGCGTCGGACAACCGAGTGAGGTAGCTACCTGCTACGTCTTCCTTGCCTCCGACGACTCGTCCTATATCGCGGGCCAGGTACTTCACCCCAACGGTGGGAAAATCGTAAACGGGTAGGCCAGCTCGAACGAACAATAGATTAGGTAAAGAAGAGAAGAGCTATTCTGCTCTTCTCCTTTTTGCTTAATCCCTTACCAACTAGGTTGCGATGATTTTGTTTCCTTCTTGCTCATCGGAGATGAGCAAGAAGGAAACCACGAACTTTTGATCAGGCTCTAAACGGGCATCTTGGACGATCTAAGCACCTACTGCCCTTTACCTGCGTGCTGCGAAACTTGATCAGCGCATCAAAGTAGATTCAATCGTTTCTAAAAGGACAGCGATTTCGAAAGGCTTGTGAACAACGGCTGCGAAGTTGGCATCATAATCACGCCGCAACTCGTTCAATGCAGTCATCCCTACTACTGGGATCGCCCTGTACTCGGGCCTCGCATGCATAATAGCTGCCAGGTGCCCTCCCTCCATACCGGGCATCATGACATCGCTTAGCACCAGATCAGGCTGCACTTCCGAGAGGCAATCTATCGCTTCCAGGCCGCTCTGGGCAGTCGCAACTTGGTAGCCAACTTCTTCCAGCAGTGCCACAATCATATCACGGATGGCCTTTTCGTCATCTACTACGAGCACAGTCTTCATGGCGACTTCACTTTATGAAAGCTTTGTCTAATGTCAGCATCTGGAGGAAGACTCATAACAACAGACAATGCAAGTTCTAGGCCAACTTGAATGAGCGAGTACCATACCAGCTAAATAATGATTGTTTTGTTACATTCTTGCTCACCTATGTGAGCAAGAATGTAACTATCAATACTTTGCTGATGAGGTACTAGTTGGGAAAGAGCGCTTCTTTCCAAAGGCAAGCAAATCAAAACTCCGCGGAGTTTTGATTTGCTTGCCTTTGGAAAGCTAAAAAGGTCGCTTGATGCTACATTAGACGCGGTGCGCAGTGCTCTTGATGCGTTGAGCCAGAGTACCAAGCAGGGGCACTATGTGCTTCTTGCGTGAGAGTATGCCTGGCAGGTAGATCGTTTGGCCGTCCACAAGTTCAGCGCCGAACGTTTCGGCCACCGCCTCGGCATGCCCAACCGCCATAATGGTAGTGCTCTCTCTGAGTATATCGATAACTGCAAAGAGTACGGAACTGTAGCCCTGTTCATGCATGCGCGACATTGCTTTCACTATTTCGGCGCAGCGAGAGAGCACTTCAGCGCTATTGGCGGTTTCGAACGTGCCCACGCCGAACCTGGCGGCTTCTACTCGGAATTCCTTGAAGTCAGACATAAGGATCTGTTCGGCTGAGCGGTCAGAAGCATTGGAGGCGAGGCTAAGAATACGGGCGCCAAGCTCCTGGATTGTGACGTCCGCACGCCCTGCCAGCATATCGGCCACTCGGCGATCCTCGGGCGTCGCGGTGGGACCCCTGAATAGCAGCGTATCGGCGAGGATGCCCGACAGCAACACGCCCGCCACAGATGGTGATATGGGAATGTTCGCTTCGGTGAAGAGTTTAGCTACAATGGTGCTGGTGGCGCCTACCGGCTCCAGGCGCATAAAGGCAGGGCTACGCGTTTGGAAATCGGCCACACGGTGGTGGTCGATAACACCAATTACATCAGCCTCTTCTATGCCGGAAACAGACTGGCTGCGCTCGTTATGGTCAACTAGCACCACTTGCCGGCGTACTTGCCGCAGGAGGTTGGTACGGCTGATGAGCCCTACTACTTTTCTTTCTTCATCTACAACCGCCAGGGCGCGCACCCTGCCCGCCTGCAGAATGTCTCTGACCTCTTCAACAGGATCGTCAGGATCGCAAGTAACCACTTCTCTGCGCATGACGTGGCGTACAGATGTGCTCAAATGGATTAGCCTGACGGTAGTGTAGGTGTGATGGGCCACTGATATAACGGTAACTCTATGCTTACGCGCCAGGTCGAGGATCTCCTCCGAGACGGGCGTGCCTCCTGTGATGACCAGCGCGCCTACTCCAAATTCTATCGCTGCCCTTTGTGCGTCCGTGCGGTCACCCATCACCAGGAGAATATCTGGGGCGATCCGCTTGAGCATGGTGTCGATCTCCATTGCTCCCACCATGGCGCGATCTCTCAGGACACGTCCGGGCGCTTCCACCAGCACGCGCCCGTCAAGGGCACGCAGCACGTTATCCAGGTTCAATGGAACGCGGTCCAGCTGGTCGAGATCAAGGCCGCTGATGAAGCTTCTGGCGAAATCCTCTATGCCTGTTATGCCGCACAGATGTCCCTGGTCGTCTACCACAGGCAATGCGCGCACACCCTCGCGCTGGAGGAGCTGCCCTACCTCATAGAGAGATGTGTCCTGGTGTACCGATATAGCAGGGCTCGTCATTACATCGGCTACGCGGGGGCGCACATCTGTAACGAGAAGCGGCTCCGGCACTCCAAATCGCTCCAGGATATACTCTGTTTCCACACGAAGTGGGCCCTGGCGGGCGGCAACAGCGTTGGTACGACCCTGGGCATGGAGCAAAGCCGAATATCCGACAGCCGCGCAAATCGAATCAGAGTCTGGGTTCTTATGACCCAATACATAAATAGCTGGTAACATTTGCACCATATAAGTATAGTCTAAGAGGCTCTTGCTGTCCTGCCAAATTACCCTGGTGAGCAAAGCTATTCTATGGCGTATCTCCCTTTTATCCTCAAGAATAGGAAGACTGGCTCAGTTCCTGCATGCACTACTGCGGTGTAATGTGCATTCTGATCGGCGCAAAGAGACTTTACCCTGTACGCAGACCTGAAGGAGAAGAAAAATGGATGTTCTTGAGGCGATCCAGCGAAAGAGAGCTGTGCGCAGCTATACCCAGCAGCCTCTGCCTGAAGATGTAGTAGACAAGATACTGAAGGCAGGCAGGCGTTCCCAGTCGTCGAAGAACTCACAACCCTGGCAGTTCATTGCCATCCGCAACCGTGAAACGCTCACTGCCCTGTCAAAGCTTGGAGATTACGCCAGCTATTTGCCTGACGCAGCCCTGGTGGTGGCCTTATTGACCCCCGACCCCCGGGCACACTACTGGGTGATGTTTGATGCAGGTCAGGCAGCAGCCTACATGCAATTGGCAGCCGTCGAACTTGGTGTCGGATCGTGCATAGTTACGCTACACCGGCCGGAGCCCTCAAGAGAGATACTTGGCTACCCCGAGGACCTCTTCTTGCGCATGGTCGTCGCCTTTGGGTACCCTGCTGACCCTATGGCTCTGGAGCCTGCTTCCAAACCTGGTGGCAGACGACCCATGCAGGAAGCCGTACATTTCGAGCATTGGAATTCTGAAGCAAAGTGAGCTTAGCTGCCGGCGTTACGACCCGTGGGTACGAGCCTGTTGTATGAGTGCCCTGCTCGTGCTGAAGTGAGGTTTGCCGTTTCTCCTTTCCTCTGGAGTAAGAGCATCTGAAACTAGCTCCGTACGAGGAAGTAGCTGCACTCCTGTGCTAAGTCGGGCTTTGGCTATAGCGCTTGCGAGATCATCTCCGACTCCCATTGCCTCGCCGGTACTCTGCATCTCGGGGCCCAGTAACCTGCTCAGAGCGGGGAACTTGTTGAATGGCAGCACCACAGCTTTGACGTATACTCGCCCGTTCGGTTCAGGCAAATGCACGTCCATCTCCGATAATGGAACACCGAGCATCAGGCGCGTGGCGATGCGCGCCAGCGGGATGCTGGTGGCTTTACTGGCGAAAGGTACGGTCCGGGATGCCCTGGCGTTTACTTCCAGCAGGTAAACTTTGTCGTCTTTCACAGCGTACTGGATATTGATGTGCCCCTTTATGTTGAGGTGCCGCGCGAGGCCGAGAGTGTATCGCTCTACTTGTTCCAGTACGTCCGCCGAGAGGGTCTGTGGTGGATATACGCAGGAGCTATCGCCCGAATGGACCCCTGCCTTCTCAAGTTGCTCCATGACTACGGTAAAGACGTCACGGCCATCGGATACGCCGTCCACGTCGATCTCGATAGCATCTTCCAGGAACTGGTCGATCAGGACCGGGTGCCTGCGTAGGTTTGCCCCAAGCACACCCAGGTATACTCGCAATTCCTGTTCGCCGTAAATTATCCTCATCCCTCTGCCACCCAGCACATATGAGGGTCGCACCAGCACCGGGAAGCCCATCTGCGGAACGAACGTCTGCAATTCGTCCTGGCTCTGCACTATGGCCCAGTCGGGCGTAGGAATAGAGAGTTCGTCGCATACCGCTCCCATCTGCTTGCGGTCCTCGGTGGCAGCTATGGACTCGGGAGATGTACCCATTATATGTACGCCTGCCTGCACCAACGGTTGTATCAGGTTGAGCGCTGTTTGCCCGCCGAATTGAGCCATGACGCCGAGCAGCCCGTCCCGCTCGTGCTCCACTACGTTCATGACTTCCTCTAAGACCAACGGCTCGAAGTAGAGGCGGTCACTCAAGTGGTAGTCCGTGCTCACGGTCTCGGGGTTATTGTTTATCACAATGGCCTTGATACCCGCCTCTTTTAGAGCTTCCACGGCATGCACGGCAGAGTAGTCAAACTCTATCCCCTGGCCTATACGTATAGGGCCGCTGCCCAGCACAATCACCTTCGGTCCTGCTAGCGCCTCCGCTTCGTCCTCATACTCATATGTGGAGTAGAAGTAGGGCGTGGTTGCCTTGAATTCGGCAGCACATGTATCTACCATCTTGTACGTCGGCATGATGCCCAACTGGCGCCGCCATTCTCGTACTTGCGCGGCATCCAGAGGGGCATACTCTGGGCTCAGCGATGCCAGGTGATCGTCTGAGAAGCCCATACGTTTGGCCTCCAGCAGCGTGTCAGCGCTAAGCTGCTCGCGGCATCTCTGCTCCATTTTGTATATATTGACGATTCGCGTGATGAACCAGGGGTGGATGTGCGAGACCTCTACGATCTCATCAACACTCCAACCCTGGGCTATGGCGTTGTAGATAGCGCTGGGGCGCTCGTGCGTCGGATTGGCCAGGCAGTCGCGTATCCGCTCCGGTGTCCAGGCGGCACTCACTTCTAACCAACTGGAGCGGGTGTCAAGGCTGCGTAGCGCCTTCAGGAAAGCCTGCTCGAAGGACCTGCCGATGGCCATGACTTCACCGGTGCTCTTCATCATCATACCGATGTGGTGGTCGACGTTCCGGAACTTGTCGAAAGGCCAGCGTGGCAGCTTCACCACTACATAATCGAGCGCAGGCTCGGCGCACCCGCTCGCCCCTGTTATGTCGTTGCGGAGTTCGGCCAGCGTATAACCGAGGGCAATCTTGGCGGCTACCCTGGCTATAGCGTAGCCGGTGGCTTTCGAGGCCAGGGCGGACGAGCGCGATAGCCGGGGGTTCACCTCGATAATCGCAATTTCGCCGGTCTGGGGGTTAAAGGCGAATTGGCAGTTGCACCCTCCACGCACGTCGAGGGCACGGACTATCTCCAACGAGGCTGTGCGCAGGCGCTGGTAGTCGCCGTCGGAGAGGGTTTGGCTTGGCGCGACTACAATCGACTCGCCCGTATGGATGCCCATCGGGTCCATATTCTCCATGTTGCAAACGATAATCGAGTTGCCCCTGGCGTCGCGCAACACTTCATACTCGATCTCCGACCAGCCCGCCACGCTGCGCTCCAGCAGCACAGAACTTACAGGGCTCTCTTCCAGGCCGCTGGCCACAAGTTCTTCTAACTCCTGCAGGGTTGAGGCGTGTCCTGAGCCGGTGCCTCCCAGGCAGAATGCAGCGCGCACTACCAGCGGCAGCCCATGCCTGATTGCGAACTCTCTTGCTTCCCAGACATCGGTAACCGATATGTGTGACAGCACAGGTTGCCCACGATCCGTCATCAGGTCCGCGAACATTTGCCGGTCTTCGGCCATACGTATAGAGTAGGTGGACGTGCCAAGCGTGCGCACGCCGCATTCCTGCAATATTCCCGATCTCTCCAAATCCATGGTCAGGTTGAGAGCTGTCTGCCCTCCCATAGTAGCGATCAAACCATCAGGACGCTCTTTTCTGATTATCTCGGTGAGGCTCTCCACCGTCAGCGGCTCGATATAGACGGCATCGGCTGTATTGGGGTCGGTCTGGATAGTTGCCGGGTTGGAGTTGACCAGCACCACCTCGATTCCTTCCTCACGGCAGGCGAGGCATGCCTGGGTCCCCGCGTAGTCGAACTCGGCGGCCTGCCCTATCACTATAGGACCCGAGCCTATGATGAGCACTTTGCGTATAGAAGGGTCTTTAGGAATGTTTCACCTCACAAATCGAGAGGAATTCGTCTATAAGCCATCTCGTGTCCATTGGGCCTGGGTGTGCCTCCGGGTGCCATTGTACCCCCCAAACCGCCTTCTCAACGTGAGCGATGCCTTCAACCGTACCGTCGTTCAGGTTAGTGTGGGTTACTCTATATTCCGGTGAAAGAGATGCAGCGTCGACTATGTAGCCGTGGTTCTGCGTGGTAATGGCAACGCGTCCCGTCTTCACATCTAATACGGGCTGGTTGGTTCCCCTGTGTCCGAAGCGCATCTTCGTCGTGCGCGCTCCTGCGGCCAGCGCCAGTAGCTGGTGACCCAGGCAAATACCGAAGAGAGGCGCACGTTGCCTGTTCATGAGACTTCTTACCGTCTCCACGGCGTAACCGAGGTGGGCAGGGTCACCAGGACCATTAGAGAGCAACACGCCATCCGGCTGCAAGGCAAGCACCTCATCAGCAGGCATAGATGCAGGTACCAGCCATACACCCACCTGGGCCTGCAACATATAATTGAGGATGGCCGACTTTGCCCCGTAGTCGATCAATGCCACTTTTGGGGCGTCGGGCCGCGTTGGCGGGTGCCAGACCAGGTTGGGTGTAGAGCAATCTGCCACGAAGTCGATCTCGTCGTAAAGGAGCGCTCCTGCGCGGTCGCTCAGCTCCTTTATGGTAGGTAACTCCTCTTCGTATCCGACGGCTATGGACGCCGGCACAGCGCCTTTATCTCGTACCTGGCGCGTCAAGAAGCGCGTATCGACCCCTGAGAGGGCAGGCACGCCCTGTAAGCGAAGCATGGCATCGAGGTCGCCGTCCGCATGCCTGTGGACATGACTTGTCATTAGGTCGCGCACAATCGTGCCCCTGGGTTGGATATGCGCGCTCTGGTCCAGGGTGGCTCCCACACCGTAGTTACCTACCAGTGGGTAGGTGAAGATCAGGATCTGACCGGCATACGAAGGATCGGTAAGAGCTTCCTGATAACCTACCATGCTTGTCTGGAATACGAGTTCGCCCGTGGCCACGCCAGGAGCGCCCATGCCCGAGCCTCGGACCACCGTGCCGTCCGCCGTTACGAGTAAGCCAATCATGGGATTATTCATGCACTGCCCTCTTTCCCACTCTAACTTTCACCGCTGCGATATATGATATTGACCTTTTGCATTCAAGCCAGGTTATGCACATTTTGCACTTCGGGCCCGCCCTTTGTTTCCGATCTGCCTTTTGTAATTAGCGTGCCTACTCCACCCGCAGTGAGGCTCTCCAGCAGGGGCGGGTGCTTACCTGTACCGTCTATTATCTGCACGCTCCCTACGCCTGCCGATATCGCTTCAAGGCAGTTGTGTACTTTGGGGAGCATGCCTCCCGATATGGCCCCCTTGTCCACCATCTCGGCTATATCTATTTGATCGCACACCGGCAGCAGGCTGGTAGGATCAGCGGGATCGGAGAGGATGCCCAGCACATTCGTGACTAGCACAAGCCTCTCTGCCCCAAGCGCCACGGCAATGACCTGCGCTACTGTATCGGCGTTGACATTGTATATATGTCCATCATTATCACCGGCCAATGAGGCAACCACCGGAACGTAGTCGCTTCTAAGCAAGAGCTCTAGCAACGATGTATCGGCCGAAATAATGTCTCCAACGTGGCCGAAGTCTACCCATTCATCTTTGCCGGTGCCAGTGTTGGTAATATAGGTGAGAGGCCGATGTGTTGCCGTTATCAACCCTCCGTCCACGCCCGAGATGCCTACGCCGCGTGCCCCATGGCTCCTGAGCGCAGCCAACAGGTCTATATTGATGCTTCCTGCATAGACCATCTTGGCTACTTCGAGCGCCGAGTCATCGGTGATACGGCGCCCACCCACCTTGTGCACAGCGTGTCCAAGCTGCTGAGCCAGCCTGTCCGCCTGTGGCCCGCCGCCATGCACCACCACCATGCGCACACCCTGGCGTGAAAGCAGGGCAATGTCCGACGCGAGCGCATCCAGGCCCTCAGCGTTGAGCATCACTTCACCCCCCAGTTTCACCACAACATATTTGCCTTTGATCCGGCGAAGCGCGTTTGTGATCTGCGGAGTTACCTGGCCGGAAGCTGTTCCAGCACCGTTCATACTAAATACTCGCCAGGACTTCGGTCAGCACCGAAGTCAGGTGCGCTACATCCTCTTCCGTAACCACGATCGGGGGCATTACCCTCAGCACAGTCATGTCGCCTGATGTGCCAAGTATGATGCCGCGTTCGAGTGCCTTTGCTTGCACCTCTTTGGCCGGCACGTCCAGGTTCAGACCTAGCAGCAGCCCCATACCTCTGACTTCCTTTACATGCGGCAGTGCGCCTAACTGTCTCTTTATCAACTGCCCTATGGCGGCTGCGTGCTCCACCATCCCCTCCGCCAGAATAACGTCAAGCGTAGCTGAG
This sequence comes from Chloroflexota bacterium, assembly GCA_030945985.1. Lineage (GTDB taxonomy): Bacteria > Chloroflexota > Chloroflexia > QHBQ01 > JADMIH01 > JADMIH01. The sequence continues at coordinate 13,262 of JALYYZ010000181.1, read as the reverse complement.
GCGGCCGCGCAGACCAGCGGGCCGCCCCCGAACGTCGAGCCATGTTCATCCAGCTTTACCGTCCGGGCTATCCGTGTTGACACCAGCGTGGCGCCCATCGGTAAGCCGCTGGCTATACCCTTGGCAAGGGTAATGATGTCGGGCGTGACTCCCCAATGCTCCCCGGCCCAGAGCTTGCCTGTGCGGCCGAGGCCGGTCTGTATTTCATCAAATATCAGCAGCGCGCCCCATTTGTCACATAGCTCTCTGAGTCCTTTGTAGTAAGAGGTTTCGGCCACGCGCACACCGGCGATGCTTTGTACCGGCTCAATGATAACGGCAGCTATTTCTTCGCTCATCATGCCGGCGAGGGCATCGAGCTGCCCAAAAGGAGCGAACTGCACGCCAGGCATGAGCGGCTCGAAGCCCTCCCTGTACTTGGGGTTCGGGGTCATAGCGAGAGCGCCCATCGTTCGACCGTGGAACGCCCCGTCCATTGCAATGATGGTATGCCGGCCCGTAAACTTCCTGGAGAGCTTGATAGCCGTCTCGTTGCTCTCTGCTCCCGAGTTGCAGAAGAATACCTGCCCGTACCCTGATGGCGCTGCCTCGATCAACCTCTTTGCGTAGGCTGCGCGAACATCGTTATAGACGATGTTGGAGTAGAAGATAAGCCTTTCCGCTTGCCTCTGTATGCTCGTTACCACATGCGGGTGGCAATGGCCGGTAAGTGTGACGGCGTGCCCACAGTAGAAATCGTAATAGGCGCGCCCATCCGCGTCATAGAGCATGATACCGTCGCCCCGCACGGCCACGATAGGCAACTTCGCGTAGGTGCCTAACTGTGCCTCGGTCTCTCTCTCTACTATCGTTTGCGCCTCTGTTTGCACGCTTGTGCTTACCATCATGATAGCTCCTTTTCTAGGGCATTGTGCCTGGGAAGGTCAGACCTAGTTCTTCGGGCCAGCCAAATACCAGGTTGAGATTTTGCACGGCCTGGCCTGCGCCCCCCTTGACGAGGTTGTCTATGGCGCTCGTTACGATGACGGCGCCTTCACCGTCCGTTGCAACAGCCATGTCACAGAAATTAGAATGTGAAACAACAGCCACTCGCGGGCTATCTACCAGCCTGATGAAGCGCTCACTATCGTATGCTTCTTCGTAAATTGACTTGAGTTCAACCTGGCTGACCTCCCGTCTGGGGAAAGCATAAGCCGTGGTGAATATGCCCCTAACCATTGGAGCCGAGTGCGGAGTAAAGGTCACCTTGAAGTTAGGGGAACCGCCGGGCAGCCATTTAAGGAGTTCTTGCGCGATCTCTGGGCGGTGGCGGTGATTGAAGACGCCATACGCGCGGAAATCCTGCGAGCGGATCGGGTGGTGGGTGCCTTCTCCAGGTTCTTTGCCCGAGCCGGAAGAGCCGGTTTTCGAATCGATAATCACATGGTTATCCAGCAGCCCCGCCTTCGCAAGCGGCGTAAGCGCCAGCAACGCTCCTGTTGGGAAGCAGCCCGGGCATGCCACGAGGCGGGCCGCCGCTATTGCCTCCCTGTTCCACTCAGTAAGACCATATGTTGCGTCACTCGCCCACTGGGTAGCTGTGTGCTCCATACCATAGAACTGCCGGAAGAGATCAGGGTCTTTGATACGGAAATCGCCACTCATATCAAAAATGATAGGTCCCCGTCCACGAGGACCCCCACCCCCCTCGGCGGCAAGCAGCTCGGGCACGAGCTTCATAGCGTGGCCGTGCGGCAGGGCCATGAAGATGGCATCGTACAGGCTCGCTTCCTGGGCAGAGATCTCTCCTGAGAAGCGCAGGTCGGTGAGCTTTGCCAGATGCGGGTGGACAGAGGTAACGGCCTGACCTGCGTGCCCGGCTGAGGTCACAGCAGCAACCTGCACGCACGGGTGCCCCAGCAGCAGCCGCAAGGCTTCGCCACCTATATATCCCGAGGCGCCGAGAATTGCTATACGTGCGGGCGCCAGTAGAGAGAAGCTTGTCACTGCTTTTACGCCACTACTTTCTCTAACTCAGCCTCTACTCTCGCGCCCGACACCTTTGCCTCTACGATATCGACCAATGTCGTGGGATCGTCGCGACCGTTAGCCGCCCTCTTCCCAAACTGCTGCTCGATGTATCCTATGCCGGCGCTGTTGTCGGTGACGGGGCCTGATATGCAATCCACTTGCAGGCCCAGGTGCTGCTCCAGGTAGAGCAGCCCGCCCCAGGCCGCCACGAGGTCGTTGGCGCAAAGTACGTGAGCTTTCACATGGTCCATCAACTCGGCGTCTTTGAGCAGCAAGTCTACTCCGTAGTGGCCCATAATGCCGTCTCCGAACTCCACAACTATTGCATCAGGCTTATATTCGTTGAGTGCGGCAAGAATGCCTTTTGCGGCGGGCACAATGCAGCTATCTGTGTGGGTAGTGGACGGGATGCCGGCGTCGCTGAACGACAGTGCAGCTATGGCCCCGTGGTCCTGCATATTGAGCAGGTCCCGCTGGGTGGCAACACCTGCCAGCTTGGCAGCGGCCAGTTTATAGCCTCGGCTCCTGAGCATGCTGATAATTTCACATGCGGCCGTGGTCTTGCCGGCGTTCATGCAGGTGCCTGACAGCAAAATAATAGGAACCGACTCACGTAGGCTAGTCTGCCACGGCACGGCGTAGCGGCTGATGTTAGCCGGCTCGCCGTCCATAAGCGCGGCGCCGATCACCCGTACTCGGAGGGGCTCGCCGTACTCTCTATTGGCCGACGTGTACATGCCTATCACCCCGCCCATGTTCAAGACATGGAGTACGTCGCCCGTGGCTATAGATGCCGGGATGTGGCCTACGAACCCCTTGAGGGCCTGGCGCTCTCCAAGCACACCCGCTATGCGGTCTCCCTTTATGATCCGCGCGAGCCTGCCACCTATCAGTTCCAGCTCGCCGTATACGGATTTCTCTTCGAGAGCCTCGACCACGATCACCTGGCCGCGTTGCGCGTCCACGTTTTGGGAGACCTCAACTTCATTGGGTAGATGTGCTCTACTGGTCACCGAGGCGATCTTGTCCAGCTTGATATGCATCTCAACTTCTCCTTCTCCCGCTTGCTGTGCGGAAGGCTATAAAACAGAAAGTTTCAGATGCGCTCTACGCTGGGCGCCGGCTGGACTACGCAGTCCACATGGCTCTTTTTGCGCGGGGCGCGTTATATCTCTCGTGCCTCCTCCAAATTTGAGGCAACTGTTGCCACCTAGCAGGCAACAAAAAACTCCCGTCCCAAAGCAAGGGACGAGAGCGATAACTCCCGCGGTACCACCCTAATTGTCACATTTTTGGCCTGTGACCGCTCTTGGTTATTACGTGCGTGGTAACCAACCACTCCGTCCTACTTGTTCATCTTTGGACTTTCTTCGGTGGATCGCTCAACGGCGCGTTCGCTGCAACAGACCTCTCGGGCTCACACCATCTCCGATTCGCTATAAATCCCTGTTACAGTTACTAATCCATGTCAACGCGAGCAATGCGGCGAGTGCCGCTATTCAGTTGATAAAAATTACCATATATCGGCACATCTGTCAAGGGAATAATCCCACTTTCCATCTTAATTCCACGTTTTGCCTCTGTTTTGCTCTGAAAGGCACCAGAATAGGTGAAACTCTGAAGCAATCGCCGATCAGGCCCAGACCCGCTCCAGGAAGTCGCGCGTTTCCAGCGACATGTGACTGCCTGTGTAAATGTGTCGTTCCAGCCCGGCTTTGGGGAGATATTCGTAGTGCGGCCTATTGTCGTAGTACACACCGGCGACCGGTTGCGCTTCGACCCAGGTATCAGGAACGTCTTCCATTCGCGCTGTTTGTCTATCACGCCCGTATTTGTCGCCTGCCTTGATCCTGGTGTGGCGCACCAGGTAGTCGCCTATAGTGCCTTTACCCGATGCGCGAGGCATTTCTCCGTCATTGTGCTTGACGGCTACCCAATTGGTGGGAGCATCCAGCGTGATCATGCTGGCGATCCTTGTGTCAATAGCGTATTTTTTGTTTGGTATTGTATCATTGTGGGGGTCGGTAGCACGGTAATATAGCGTCCCCGGATCGCATAGCAAGAAGTACTCGATTATAGCGGCTCCGGCTGCGCTCGTACCGAATAGGTGAATGTTCACATGACCGGAGATACTTTGGAGGATTCCGTTGACCCTGGCAGCACCGGTGCGCAGATTTTGGGTAGATTGTGCTACATGCACATGCTCTGTGGCCCAATCATCAAAGTCGTCGTAACCTGCTCGAGAGCCGAATAGTCTTCTTGCACCGCGTCCCCAGTGACCCCTCTCGTATAGCTCTTCCAGGAGGTCGGCATATTCTCCAAAGGTACGCTCGAAATCAATTAGGAACCGGCATCCTTTCACCACGCAGCCATCCATGAATACGTAATGGTCTTGGCTTCCCATATCTATTCTCCCACGTCGAAGATCACATACTGGATAGCATTATTCATATAACCGAGCCTGTTCCAGGGTGCTATATCCGGCTGAGTATTACCCTGTTCGTCGGTAGCGCGAGCGCGTACGACATACCTGCCTGGACGCGGCGGCTCCCACTGGAACTGCCATTGCCTCCATGTGTGGGGCGTGCTTTCACCAAGCAGGGTCGCCCTGTGCCAGCCGCCCTCCGGCTGCACGCTTACTTCCACACTCTTTATTGGCCCGGCACCTGACCAGGCAACGCCCGTTATTATATAAGGGCCGTATGCTAAAAGCTCGCCTTGTATGGGGCTCGTGGTCAGCGCCCTGACGTGCATCTCCCGAACGGGCTTCGTTGTATTGCTACCCGGCTCCTCGAGCACGTAACGCGCCGACTGGAAGTAGCCGGTAAATGCCTGCTCCAGGGCTGTGATGTGTGTGACCCACTTGACCGAAGCCATGCCATACCAGTCAGGCACGAGCAGGCGTACGGGGCCGCCGTGGTTGGCAGGGAGTGGCGCGCCGTTGAACTCGTAGACGAGCAAGGTGTCCGGCTCGAGCGCCTTGGAGCGTTGCAACGAGCGCGCGAAGTGGATCTCTGCGTCAAGGCCCTCGCGCATCCCCTTGTCGGCCCCCTCGAAGAGTACCTCCACTACAGCATCGGTCAAACCCGCTAATTGAAGAACCTGGCATACAGGAACCCCGCGCCAAAGCGCGGTACTTACCGCCCCGAGGTTCCACGGCTCCCCCTCGGGCAGAGGCGCAAACGCTGTGCGCCCGTTGCCGGCACACTCCATCGTGGCGCTGAACGTGCGTGACGGTAACGCTTGCAACTCACGTAGGGTAAGCGTTACCTGTTTATCGACTGCGCCGTCTATTAGCAGACGCCAATCCTCCGGTGCCAGGTCGGGAACGGTAAAGTTGTTGCGAACATAGAACCGCTCCGTTGGCGTAATCTGCTCTCGCAGCGCGCTCAACGGCGCTTCCGCGTTCAGCGGCTTTGTCTTGACTACTACCAGCGGGTTCTGAGTAGAAGTTCCGGTGCGATCAGACATTTATACCCTCCGTACTTGTTACTCACGTTACGCAGCGTCGCATGCGTCAAGCTTGACTGTCGTCCGTATCGCACTTGGAATCATGCGCAACAGGTTAACATGAGCCTGTCAATAGCGTGGGAGTGAGGGGTCAACTTGCTCAGCCCAACCTGTGATCCCTCCTTTGAGGTTCCATAGTTTGCGGAAGCCGAGGTTACGCAATGTATTCACCGCACGGGCGCTCCTTACCCCGCTCTTGCAGTATATGACAATCTCATCGGCGGTATTCAGCTCGTGAGCGTGCTCCGTAACGCTATTCACAGGAATCAGCTTTGCGCCGTCGAGGTGTACTATATTCCACTCGTTCAGTTCTCTTACGTCGAGTAGCACAAGGTTGTCGCCTTTAGCCAGCCGGGCCTGCAATTCGCGTGGGGTAATATCTCGGTCGGTTTCGCCGCGCTCGGCCTGTGGGTCGATGCCGCAGAACTGTTGATAATCGATCAACTCTGTGACGGTAGGATTTTCACCGCATACCGGGCATTGCGGGTCTTTGCGCAGACGCATTTCTCGAAAGCGCATCTTGAGCGCATCGTACAACATCAGGCGTCCGACCAGAGTTTCTCCTATACCAAGCAGCAGTTTTATCGTCTCTGTCGCCTGGATGGTGCCAATGGTGCCAGGCAGAATCCCTAGCACTCCACCCTCTGCGCACGAAGGCACCAGGCCCGGGGGAGGCGGCTCAGGATATAGGCAGCGGTAGCAGGGGCCGCGCTCGGCCCAGAAGACTGACGCTTGTCCCTCGAAGCGGAAGATGCTGCCATACACATTAGGCTTGCCCAGCAGCACGCAAGCATCATTCACAAGGTACCGTGTGGGGAAGTTGTCCGTCCCGTCGACAATGACATCATAGGGGTGAAATATATCGAGAGCGTTCTCGGATGTGAGTGGGAATGGATATGCGTCTACCTGTACATGCGGGTTGATCCCTTTGATACGTGCCGTGGCGCTCTCTATCTTCGAGGTGCCCACAGAATTTGTATCGTGGATCACCTGGCGTTGCAAGTTGCTCTCATCCACCACATCGAAATCGACTATACCAATGCGGCCCACACCTGCCGCAGCCAGGTAGAGGGCGAGTGGTGAGCCTAATCCTCCCGCGCCAACGAGGAGCACGCTGCCGGCTTTTAGCTTCTTCTGCCCCTCCATCCCAACTTCGGGTACGATCAGGTGGCGGCTGTAGCGTCGGATCTCCTCATGTGACAGGGTCTCATCCTGCCCGTTGCGTACGACGGGTTGCGCGGTCTCGACTTTGCCCCCCGCAATAGCAGGTATGATCAAAATTGTGTCGCTGTCCGCTACCGGCGTCTCACCTTTTTGCAAGTAGCGCACATCTTCATCGTTCAGGTAGATGTTGACGAAGTTCCGGAGCTTGCCGCTCTCGCTGTAGATCTGCCTGCTCAGATCGGGGTACTGCTCTGTAAGCGCGTTTAGCACTGCGTCTACATTGCCACCGCCGAATGTTACGGTTTCTTGCTGGCCCACGTATTGACGAAGCGCTGTCGGTATAATAATGGTTGCCATTCTTTTGTCCTCTCTTTGTTCTTGCTATTTTATAGGGTCTATATTAGAGACTAGTCCACCGGAAAAGGCGGCGCTTCTCTCTTTGATAACTATCTCTTCTTCATCAAAGCCGCTGCGGTCCTCGCGCAATTGCCAGGCGCGCATATCGGTTGCATGGCCGTTTTGCACCGACACGATGATATAGCTCCATGCGGTCCACGCTGCGTGATCGCGGTCGTATTCGGATGGGCGTGGCGCTTCATCGGGGTGTGAGTGGTAAATACCCACCACGTCCAGCTTCTCCAGCCGCGCCATCCGCTCGGCCTGGAACATTGCTTTGGGTGTGATCAGGAAACGGTGGTATTGCTCGCCACTCTCGAACGAATTCTCTATAGGCATTACCGTTCTGATTGTGCGCTGCCCATTTACATCTTTGCCTAGAAGGACGCCGCATATCTCGTTGGGATATCCACCTTCCCCATGTTGAGTGATCGATTCTTTCACACATTCTTCTATTTGGAGTGCCATATTATCCCCTTGATTTAGTCTCTCACATGGCAATTTGGCCTGACTTCACGCTTGGCCGTCGACTATATAGCGCTTGAAATCGTGTGTGACCGCCTAATGTGAGTTGGTATACTTACGCAGGCCTGCGAGCCGGCGTTGCTATGAATGTGAGAGCCTGTTCGATGTCTTCCATCAGGTCCTCCACATCCTCAATGCCCACCGACAGACGGACAAGACCGGCTGTTATCCCTGCGCGTCGAGCCATACCGGGCGCCCACCCACGATGGCTGGATATAGGCGGGTAGGATACCTCGGTATAAACATCGCCCAGAGTAGTCACAGGTAATATAAGCTCCAGTGCATCGAAGAAGGCAAAGACCTCCTCCCGCCCCGCTTCGTTGATCTCGAAGGCTAACATCGCCCCTGGGTGTGGACCCTGCAGCAGCTTGGAAGCAAGCTCATGTTGTGGGTGGTCCGGTAGCCCAGGGTAGTAGACGCGCGAGATACCAGGATGATTGGAGAGCCATGTGGCGAGAGACGCCGCGTTTTCACACTGCTTGCGCAGCCGCAACACCAGCGTCCTAGCGCCTCGCCCTATCAAATATGCATCGAAAGGTCCGAGAACAGCACCCGCCAACCTGGCGATCTGGCGGAGCGCTTCTTCGCGCTGATTGTCGGCCAGGCAAACCAGCCCGCCGGTGGCATCGCCATGGCCGCCGTAATATTTTGTCGCACTGTGTACCACTATATCTGCACCCAGCTTCAGTGGTTGGAGCAGAGGTGGAGGCGTGAAAGTACTGTCGAGTATCGTGGTCGCTCCCATTGCGCGAGCCAGGTCGCATATCTGCTGCACATCAGCAACTTTAATAAGTGGGTTAGACAGAGGCTCGAAGAGTAGCACGCGAGGCACGGGACTCTGCGCTACGCCGGCTCTCACGGCCTCAAGGTCGGTCATATCTACAAAGCGCGTCTCCACGCCGAACTGACCAAGCAGCGTCGCAAGCAACGTATGGCTGGCACCATAAAGATCACTCCCTGCGAGCACGACAGACCCGGGCTCCAGCTCACATAGCAACAGTGCGGCATGTAGGGCGGCCATACCACTGCCGAACGCGACCGTAGCCGCCGCGCCCTCCAATGCTGAGACGGCATCTTCTAACGCTGTAACGGTAGGGTTGGCATAACGTCCATAAACGTAACCCGGTAGGGTTCCCCCAAGCACGCCGTCGAGCGCCTCTGTATCCCGGCTGAGGAATGTACTTGTTGCGTATATGGGCACTACCGTTGGCCTGGTGCCTTGCAGTGGTGTAGACAGACCCGCATGTACTGCGCGGGTGGCAAAGCCCTGCTCGCGAGCTTTTTCTTTCTCTCTTTCGTCTGGAGCTATTCCGTCTGTATCAGGCATGCCCGCACCTCTCTTTGTTGCCTTTCTTATTTGCTTCTCTCATATGCTTGTTCTAGTACCTTGCCAGATATGTTTTGGGGCATCTCGATTGTGCGCTGAAAGCGCACAATCGAGATGCAATGCATGACTACTTAGCTGGTGAGGCACTAGATATCTTTCTCGTCCCAGAAGCTATCACCCAGGTAGCGGCTGCCGCCATCCGGCAGCACAGTTACAACAACACCTTCACGCAAGCTTTGGGCCACGCGAATTGCAGCACTTACTGCGGCGCCTCCCGAAGGGCCTGTGAGCGCACCCTCCTGGCGGGCCAGTATGCGGGTCATTGCCTGGGCATCTTCGGTGCCCACATCCAGATGCATGTCGGCCAGATCAGGATCGTAGATCCCCGGTACCAGTGCGCTTGCCATGTGCTTCATCCCTTCCAGGCCATGAAAGGCGGAGTCGGGTTGTACTTCGACCACCTGTATATCAGGGTTATATTGCTTCAGCCTTCGCGAAGCGCCTGTGAAGGTACCAGCCGTGCCGACCACAGCCACGAAATGGGTGACACGCCCGCCTGTCTGCTGCCAGATCTCGGGACCTGTACCGTTGAAGTGCGCCTGCCAGTTTGCGGGATTGTTGTACTGGTCAGGGTAGAAGTAGCGCTCAGGAGATGAAGTGTAGCGCCTGCGAGCTTCTATGATTGCACCGTCTGTACCCATTACTGCCGGCGTCTCCACTATCGTGGCCCCATAGAGGTCCAGCAGCCGCTTGCGCTCGGGGCTGGCGGTTACCGGCAGGCAGATCTCCACTTTATAGCCCAACGCCGCGCCGATCATGGCCAGGGAGATGCCGGTGTTACCCGAGCTTGCGTCAAGTATCGTTTTGCCTGGGACGAGTAACCGCCGCTGCCGGCCATCGCGAATCATGTAGAGCGCCGCCCTATCCTTTACCGAGCCGCTCGGGTTGAGCCACTCGGCTTTAGCGTATAGCTCGACGTTGGGATTTATTCCGTATGTGCGTGGCAAGTTGGTGAGGCGCAGCAAGGGCGTGTTGCCGATCTGTGCTGTAATATCATCTTCGTGCCGGGTGGTTTCATCAATTGATATAGCTGTTGTTAGCATTCGTAACTTCACTTCCAATAAAATAAGAAAAGGCTGACCCCCAGGCCAGCCCTTCCGTAGTATTGCTGTTTTCACAGCATGATTGTTTTATATTTATTTCTTATCAGGAGAGCTGAACCGCAACCGTAACGCTGGACATGCACCACATATGCACGGCCAGCCGCAGACACGTACAACAACAGTCTGTATGCCCTTTGGCGTACAGCTCGACAGTGAGTAATGAAGTTCTTAGTTGCGATATCTGCATTCTGATTGTGTCACATTTCCTGTGCGTTCATAAAATAATGGTTTGTATGTAAACTATTATACCATAAAACGGCAATGATGTCCTCCAACGGTGTGTGGATCTTCCTGCGCAACTAAACGCACAGGCTTCTCTTTTGCCTGCTCTATATCTGGAGAGAAATCAGCTCTTCAAGAGCAGGTAAATAGCTTTCGATGTTCCATGCTCCCTCGTAGTTACGTTACTCACGTCACGCAGTGCCGCCTGGCTTCACGCTTGACCGTCGTCCGTGTAGCACTTGAAACCGTGCGTAACTACGTAAGCTGAGTAACGTAACTCAGCATGGTTGCTCACACCCGGCTATTCAACTCTTCTCTTCAATGAAACATGCTAGAGACTCACGGATTATCTCCGGAGGAACAGTGTGTGGGCCATCGAACTCCCGGTAGGTTACATCATAGCCCGCGTGGAGAAGCTGCGGTACAATACGCCTGCTGCAGCTATTGATCGGTAGCACATTGTCGCCGGTACCGTGCGAAATATAGACGCGTGGCTCCCCTTCCTGTCTGGTTGGCGACATGAAGCCCGGAGAGTAGGCTAGTACGTGGGTAAAGAGGTCGCCATTTATCAGGCCTAAAGAGAGGGCATAGGAGGCCCCATCCGAGAAGCCGCCCACGGCTATATGCGAGGGGTCCACTGTATAGCGGCTGAACGTTTGGGCCAATGTTTGCTCTATAAACAATACGTCTGGGCCATACTTGCCCAGGATGATGTCCCAGGTCCTGCCTCGCGAGTCGGGTGCCACCAGGACGAGGTTGGCGCTGTCGGCAACGCTCCTGAGCAGGGATATACCATGCTGTGCGTTACCTCCCGCTCCGTGCAAGAGTAACACCACTGGTGCGCGGTCACCGTCTCTATATCCTGCCGGTATGTAGATGAGCCCGTCGCGTCCCTCTGCTATCTTCAGCGGGTGCATGCCTGGCGCTGATCTTCGTCCCCCTCCCGTTATCGCAGATGGCCGCGCTGCCAAACGCCCTTCCTTCGGGATCGACCTCACCTCCTGTGGTAATGAAGCAGGTTCAGCATGTCGCTGTCTACTTCCATTCTTATCATCGGAGGCAGGTGGTCTTGTCGACGGCTCTTCCTCTATACTCTCGGGGCCATACGCTGCCGTTACGATAGCGAGTAAAGCAGCCAGGCTCAGGCTAAAGAGGCACCGGCGTTTGAGGTCCTGCATGTTCCTACATAGTTGACGCATCTCTATTTTCACCTTTTTTCGCGATCTAAGATGTCCAATTTGAATTGGAAGTTCCTTGTATTTCATTCATTTCACTGACGCCGGTGTTGAATAAGTTACTCACACTTCCAGGATGCAAAATATAGGCCAAACAGGGGCAGCACTCCCTATCTGGTCGGGCATACTCTGGAGCAGGAAGGCAGTAGTCATGAGGCTTAGCGATTCTTCGGATAATACATCCTGGTAGAGCCTTCTTCTATGTTCGATGAACCGTGTGGTGCTGTGCTGCGCTGCTGCTCTTGAGTATGAACTGCGGCAAGTGGTTACAGCGTATATACTGGGATAATCGGCCTACACTACGTTGTGCATATTTCGGGTATCCACTTCACATTAGCAGGCTGCACCAATAGGGGAACAGTAATGACAGCAAGCAAGCGGATAGCCATAATTGGCGCAGGCCACAATGCCCTTGTCTGCGCCTGCTATCTAGCCAAAGCAGGTCACGACGTCACGGTGTTTGAGCGCCGCTCCCGTGTCGGCGGCGCAGTCAATACAGAGGAGATGTGGTGGGAACCTTGTGACGACCACAAGAGCAACGGCAACTCCGATCCTGACATGTCCTGTGAAAAGTGTGTCCACAACAAATACCAGGTGGATACCTGCTCTGTAATGCACATACTCATCCACAAGACTCCTGTGATCGAGGAACTCGGGCTGCATCGCTTTGGCCTTGAGTATATGCAGATGGACCCCTGGGGCTTTGCGCCTTTCCCTGACGGGTCGCACATCATGTTCTACAAGGATCTGGATCGTACCTGCCAGTCTATCGCGGCGATTTCAGAGCAGGACGCCGTTGCCTACAGGGCTTTTGTGACGGGCTGGGATAAGCTCAACCAGCAGATATTCGATTTGTTCGCTCAGGCTCCCCGCCCTGGCGCTATCGTGGGTGGCATTGCCCGCAAAACAGCCCTGGCGCAGATGCGCGGCGAGAGTGATCCATCCATGACGGGTATGGAGCTGCTTCGCAAGGTGCTTGGCCCCTACAGCAAAATGCTGGGCGAGACCTTCGTCAGCCCGCAGGTACGGGCGGCGATCGCCTGGATGGCTGCACAGTCGGGTCCACCCCCTTCGGAGGTAGGTGCCGGGGCTCTTGCTGGGGCTCACAGCCTCTACCATGATGTAGGCGCCACCCGCCCTAAGGGAGGCTCCGGTATGCTCTCCCAGGCGCTAACTCGTTGTCTGGAGCATAATGGCGGCACTGTCCGTTGCAACACGCCCGTCGAGCGCATTCTTACACAAAATGGCAGAGTACGTGGGGTGCTGTTGTACGGTGGTGAGAGCGTGCCTGCTGATCTCTTAGTCTCGGGGGCTCATGTGCAGACGACGCTGTTGGATATGCTGGGGCCAGACACCTTGCCTGCTCCGTTACTCACTAAAGTGAAGTCGCTGGGCCTCGGCAACGGCATTGGCATGACTGTACGATTGGCGGTCGACGAGTTGCCTGCGTATACAGCTTACCCCGCATCTTCTCGGGGAGCTGCCGAGTGCCACCATTCGATGCAATTGATCTGTCCAAGCGTCGAGTACTTGCAAGATGCCTACAACGACTCGCAGCGTGGCTATCCGGCCCACAAGCCTGCGCTTGTAGCTATGACTCCCTCATCTGTGGACGCTTCTATTTCCCCGCCTGGTAAGCACTCGCTCTATATATGGGCACAGTATCACCCTTATAAATTGGCGGACGGGGCTGATTGGGATAGCATAAGG
>JALYYZ010000101.1 GCA_030945985.1 Chloroflexota bacterium | reverse complement strand
GTAACGTTGTTCATTGTGACAGTTCCAAAGGAGTTGGCAACGCCATAGCTGGAGGCGCCACCCGATACACTGATGGTCACATTATTCATTGTGACAGACCCGCTAACGTTGGCGACGCCATAGTTATTGTTGGACGCACCTGATGCTACAGCTGTGATTTGCAGCAGGCTAGGTGATGCTCCGCCACTGCGGATTGCTGCGGCGTAGGTACTGCCGCCCGTATTCTCGACGGTTAGAGATCGCAACTCGGAGTTGCTTGCGCCTATTATAGTCCCCGCAGTTGGAGAAGTGCTGCCGATGAATGTGATCTTGGTCACTTTCTCCCCCGCACCCTCGATATCTACATAGGGCTTCATTGTTACTGTTTCGATGTAAGTTCCAGGTCCCACCCATATCAGGTATTTATTGGTTGAGGAATTAGTGGTGATGCTGTTGAGGGCTGCTTGTATTGAGGTGAAGTCGCCTCCAGAAGGAGAGACTACCAGCACGTTCCTGAAGGCACGAGCTGGCCCCTGAGGTCCCTGCGAACCGGCTGGGCCCGTAGAGCCTACCGTACCTTGCGGTCCTGCTGCACCTGTTGCACCTGTTGCACCGTTTGCACCCGCAACGCCAGTAATGCCCTGGGGTCCTATCGGACCTGCATTACCCTGTGGACCTATAGCACCTGTAGCGCCAGTGGCGCCTGCCGGACCTGCGGCACCCGTGGGTCCGGTAGCACCCACAGGCCCCTGCGATCCGACCGCGCCCACTAAGCCCTGGATGTTCCAATCAAGTGGAGTCTCGTTGTTTCCACAATTGCCATTAGGGGTGCTGATGCTGATTTGACCGTTGTTCTTTACACAAGAGTGGATGAGATTGGTGTTGCCACCATGAGCGCTGACAAGACCGGACGCGCTCGAGCCCAGAAACGCCAAGAGCAGGGAACATGCGATCAGGGCGAAGTTCTTAATACCTTTCATCTTCTTCCTCCTATATTTGCTGTTAGTGATCGTTGTATGGCTCTTTATCTCTGCTATGTCATGATCGGCATGAGCTAAGCCTGTCCATATCATATGAGCTAATGGTGTATAATGGGCGTTACAATCACCGTTACAACTTCGCCTACACTTCACCACATACACTCTACCCTTAGGTTACGCTAAAGTTGCACTTTAGCCTCTACTCTGATATAATCTTCTTTAGTCCTATAAAAGAGAGACAAATAATCACCGCGCCGCGAGGCTGCATGGAGGTCCTTAATCGTTGGCTAATATCAAGTCCGCAATAAAGAGAATACGCCAGACCGAACGCAAGAGGCTGCGCAACAAGCCCGTTCGCACGGCTCTCAAAACATATATTCGTTCAGCTCAGAGCCAGATTGCGGCTCAGCAGCCTGAAGATGCTGCTCAGGCAGTGGTCCGCGCCATTAGCGCCCTTGATAAGGCAGCAGGCAAAGGTATTATCCATCGCAACCAGGCTGCCCGCCGTAAGTCTCGCCTGATGGCGAAGCTGAATCGCATGTCTATCGCAGGCAAATAATTTCGACCAGAGTATAGTGTGATATACAAAAATAGCCGGAAGCTGAAGCAGCTTCCGGCTATTTTATGTCGCTTTTTGCGCCATCTGTAGCATGCGCAAAGGCTACTGGCACATCTCCACTACCAGCGCGTCCAGGGTCATATCGGCGTCGGCGCGTCCTGTTTTCACTCCGTGGTCAAGCTCCAGCAGCTTCTCGTGAATAGCCAGCAGCTTTTTCATGGTGAACTGCCTGGCCTGGCCCGCACTTTTGCGCACCACATAATCGCTCATCCCCGACTGCTCGGCCATCTGCCGCTCGGAGATGCGCCGGTCGAGCATATCTCTGACCTGTATGAGTGTACGCACCTGCCATGCCAGCGCCGGCAAGATACCCTCCGAGGAAGTGCCTCCCTCTACGAGGCTGTGAAGTTGTTGCAATGCTCCGCGTGTATCTCTGCGGGCTGCGGCTGAGGTCATCTCGAATACTGTGTCTTGCCTCGACACAAAGCTCATCTGCTGCAGGACAGCTTCGTCTATATTGCCCCCGTCGCCTACGTAGAGCGACAGCTTGTCTATCTCGCCGGCTAACGTCTGCAGGTCGGGCATCGATGCCGCCAGCGCCGACTGCGCTCCGGGCGTGATGCGCACCCCTGCTGCGCGGGCTCTCTCGCCTATCCACCTCTCCAGGGTGCTTCCTTTCGGCGATTGGAACTCCTCTACCTTTCCGTACTTACCTGCGAGCTTCAGCAGGCTGTTGTTCTTGGCGACGGTGCCGCGCTCCACGACTATCAGCACCGTCGAATCGGGCACAGATGCGAGCACCGCGCCAAATTGGTCGACCAGGCTGGCATCGTTGCGCCCACGGCTTCGTGGCTGCTCCTTTGGCGGCGCGTCTTCATCTCCCCATGCCTTGCCCGCGCCGAATCGTGTGAGCAGCCCTTCTACAACTACCACACGCTGCTCGGCTAAAAAACCCATCGCCTGCACGGCCCTGGTCAACTCGTCGGGCGTAACGCGGGCACCCTCCAAACGGGTGAGGTTGAAGTCACCCATTATGGAGGTGTCGCTATTATACCTGGCTACGTACTGGTGGAGGGCCTGGGCTACCAAAAAGCGCTCAGGGCCTATCAAGGTGATTAGCATAGCTCTTCATCAGGCCGGCTGCCGGCGGGACATGGAGAAATGGAGGAGCAGTGAAGTTAAAATTAAAAACCCTGGGATAAGGCCGTAGAGGTTTTGAACCTGCTCATCGCAGGTGGGTGCCATTCTTCAGGTTATTGCGTTACCCTTACGGGCGTACGCAGCCCCTTCC
>JALYYZ010000418.1 GCA_030945985.1 Chloroflexota bacterium | reverse complement strand
ACGATAACAGCAAGCTGGAAGTGATCAGAGTGGCCCAACTCTTCGCTGCCGCCATGCTGCACATCCACGAAGCCCGCTCGGTAAGCGCGTTGTTCCGCTAAAATAGGTATTGAACTCTCTATTTCAGGTTAGCTGGTATAATTGATAGTTGGCCGACTAATATTGCTCACAAGCGAGCCGAAGTTTAGTGTTCAGAATGGCCGAACGGAGACCTTTCTAATTGGAGCCTGACAGTTGGATAGCAATCTTAGCTGCCCTGCTATTCCTCTTCCTTATAGCCCTCGATTCTGCGGTTGAAACCGCCCTCACGAATATATCGCGCCTGCGGATGCGCCAACTCCTAGACAGGGGTATCCCCCGCGCCCAGGCCATCAACGACCTGCTCGACAACCCCCAGCGCTTTCCGCAGGCGATACTCTTTGTAAATACCGTATCACTGCTGTCGATAGGGGCGCTGGCCTTCCATTCGTCATTTCACTTTCTGAGCTGGTGGTCGCACTCTGCAGCCGTCTTTGTGGCTGTTGTAATCGTGCTGATCTTTGGGGTAGCCGTGCCCAAGTCGGTGGCAATGCGTAATCCCGAGCGCACAGCGTTAGCCCTTTTCGGCCCCATGAATGTGATCAGGCAAGTAGCCGCGCCTTTTGTCTCCTTCTTCTCACTCGTTGCCCGGCCATTTGTGCGCCTGATAGGTGGGCGCACAGCGCAGGCAGGCCCTTTCGTCACAGAAGAAGAGATGCGGATGCTGGTGAATGTAGGCGAAGAGGAAGGTGTTATCCAGCAGGAGGAAGAGGAGCTAATCCACCACATCTTCCAGTTCGGCGACACTGTAGTGCGCGAAGTGATGGCTCCCAGGCCCTATATTGTGGCTGTGGAGGACGATATATCGGTGGCCGGCACTGCTGACGTGGCATTGCAATCAGGGCATACTCGCATACCGATATACAAAGAGACCATAGACAACGTCGTCGGCGTGGCGACGGTGCAGGACATACTGAGGGCGTTGCGCGGCGGCGAAGGCGACCAGCTTGTGACGCATGTGATGCGGCCCATCCATTATGTGCCTGAGACCAAGAAGGTAGACGAGCTTATGCGCGAACTACAGCGCGGGCGGATGCACATGGCGATAGTGGTTGACGAGTACGGCGGCACGGCAGGGCTTGTCACCATAGAGGATCTCCTGGAGGAGATCGTAGGGGAGATACAGGACGAGTACGACGTCGAGCTCCCTATGGTCGAGCATGTGAGCAACGACGAGGTGCGAGTAGACGCTCGCACCGATCTGGACGACATAAACGACCTGCTGGGCGTCAAGTGGGAGGCCGAGGACTCGGATACAATCGGCGGCCTGGTATACGAGCAGCTTGGCCGGGTGCCCAGCCCCGGAGAGAGCGTTGCCATAGGCGACTACACAATCAACGTACTGAGCACCGAAGGCACACGCCTCAAGCAGCTCTCGATAGTACACAATGTACCTGCAACGGCGGAAGCAGAGGGCCCGGTTGTTGCGGAGTAGCAGTGGGGAAGACCCTGTGGCCGACTACGGCAGTCTCATAGAGGCCGCAGCGCAGGCACGCGAGATGTCTTACTCTCCGTACTCCCATTTTAGGGTAGGCGCAGCTTTGCTGTCAGCGAGCGGCAAGGTCTACACCGGCTGCAACATAGAGAACGTCGCCTACACGCCTACTATGTGCGCCGAGCGTGTGGCCCTGGGCTCAGCCATCGCGTCAGGCGAGCGACCCGGCAGCTTCACCGCCATAGCCGTGGTAGGTGACGACCCCGAACCATCAACTCCCTGCGGCGTTTGCCGCCAGATACTCGCTGAGCTGGCCGCAGGTGCCTTGGTCGTCATGTCAGCCGCCCCCGAGAAGGGGGATGGCATACTAGTCCTTCGAGTAGAGGAATTACTGCCGCACGGCTTCACCTTTGGCAAGGCGAAAGACAACTCCTCAAAAGAGACAAACAAATCAAAACCCGCAGGATTCTGATTTGTTTGTCTCTTTTTCTAAGCCTAAAAGGTTGCCGGGAGTAGCACCGGCAGGTAAGCAGGCACGGTGACGCCAGAAGAGATCCGCGCCAAGCTCACCACAAGCCTTCTGGGCAGGCGGGTAGAGGTACACAGCCAACTCGGCTCGACCAATGACCTTGTGCGCGAAGCAGCCAGGAGAGGTGAGCCGGAGGGCCTGGTGATCCTCGCTGAAGAGCAGCTAGCAGGCCGTGGCCGCCTGGGTCGAGTGTGGAGCGCCCCACCAGGCTGCTGCATCCTCTGCTCCGTCTTGCTGCGCCCCCGCTTCTCCCCCGAAGACGCCTTCTATCTGACAATTGCTGCCGCGTTGGCCATATACAGAGCCTGCAAGCGAGTGCTGCCTGCGGAGGACGTTACCACAGCCCCAGGTACCTTATCACCCCAGGTTTCTAACCATCCTCCTCCGATCTCCAATCACCCACCTCAGATCTCTAGCCATTCCTCCCCTCTCCCCAACCATCTATCTCAGATCTCTAACCAACCACCCCAGGTCTTCAATCAACCTCACCAGGTTTCTAACCAACCACCTCGAATCTCTATCAAGTGGCCCAACGACGTACTAATCAATGGCAGCAAAGTATGCGGAGTGCTGAGCGAAAGCGAGTTCCGAGGCGGAGAATGGGCCTTTGCTGTAATCGGCTTCGGCATAAACGTCAACCTCCAGCCAGAGCAGCTAGCCGGCCTGGGAGGCAGCGCAACCTCCCTCTCGATAGCCCTGGGCCACGAGGTAGACCGCATAGCCTTGCTTGCCGATGTGCTCAGTGAACTGGAAAGCCTCTACTTCGCCCTGCAAAACGGCCAATCAAGCTGGGTCTTCCAGAGCTGGGCAAGCGCTCTGGAGACGGTAGGCAGGCAAGTCTCAGTAAGCGAGGCGGGCGGCAGCATCATACAAGGCAAAGCCACACGTGTAGACCCCGACGGTGCCCTGGTGCTGGACCTGGGCCGTGGCCAGGAGCGCCGCGTGCTGGCAGGAGACGTAACACTGAGCCCAACTACA
The DNA here is from genome assembly GCA_030945985.1 of Chloroflexota bacterium. GTDB lineage: Bacteria > Chloroflexota > Chloroflexia > QHBQ01 > JADMIH01 > JADMIH01. The sequence goes on along the minus strand of JALYYZ010000418.1, from coordinate 502 downwards.
AAAGCTGATTGACCCAAAAGACTACTTCCCGTATAATAAGAGACACATAGAGCCGAAGTGGCGGAACGGCAGACGCGCCCGCCTCAAAAGCGGGTGAGGGTAGCCTCATGTGGGTTCGAATCCCACCTTCGGCACAATTAGCTGGAATGTTATAATTTTACGCACGAAATGGGAGCTATAACGGCTCCCATTCTCGTTTTGGTCACAGATTGGTCACAGCTGGACACTGTTCGTGATCCAACTGCTAGCGAACGATATGCCGATAATCTTCGATTTCCGTATATAGTGTTAGCCCGCCGTGACCGGAAGGAAACATCGCTCGACGTGCACCGACCCATGAACTACATCAAGTCCAAACAACGCGTCGCCGACCACGGGGAGGTCTTCACCCCGGCGTGGATGGTCGAGGCGATGCTCGACTTAGTGAGGGACGAGACGGAGCGCATTGACTCCCGCTTCCTGGAGCCCGCGTGCGGGAGTGGCAACTTCCTTGTCCGCATAC
>JALYYZ010000082.1 GCA_030945985.1 Chloroflexota bacterium | reverse complement strand
GTAGTAGGGCAATTGATGCCTACCGGCTTGCTGCCCAAGTTCATAGGCAGATTGGACATGGCCGGACAGAGGGTAGATAGAGCTATCTTCGCGCCAGGCAACTTTGATATGTAGAGCTTCACATAGCGGGCCTTCCGCAAGTAAGTTGGCACTACTTACGTAGCATAGTGCCTCTGCAAGCGACCTCGTGGTAAAGAGCGCTTCTTCCCAAGAACAAACCAATCAAAACCCTGCGGGTTTTGATTGGTTTGTTCTACTTTCCAAAGCTAAAAGATTTATGAAGCTGCAATAGTGAGCGCAGCAAGTGCAACTTATCTCCGAACGACGTGGCGTACTAATAAGGCGGCAAAACATCGGCCCCCACCGGACAGGAGCCATATTCCTCTCGCAAAAAGAGAGATACACACTATGTGTATCTCTCTTTTCTGTAGTATCCGATTGAAAGGTAAAACCTTTAGCCTTTAGGCTTCGGTGTTTACTTCCTCTTCGCTACCTGAATGCTGTCGCTGGCGAACCTTGATCATTGCGCCTGCTGCTACTGCGCCCAGACCGGCGAGGAGCCACGGTGTACCCAGAGAAGGGGCACCGGTTGTAGGCATGCCTGGCATATTGCCGCCATTCATAGCAAGGAGGGGTCCAACAGCCGCGATTACCTCATCATAGGTCTTAGGCGTACCAAAGGCCGGTGAAGGAGCGGGGTCGTTCATAACAGCGCGCAGCACCGAGGCGTGCTGAGCTTCAACGTCGTGGATCGAGGCCGCAGCGCTCAAAAGCGCTTTGTCCTTCAGAAGGGGGGCAGCGCCGAGGTAGGCACCCGCACCCACTTCTTCCACTGTTGCAAAGAACTTCACTACTTCGTCCTGGCTCGTGAGGTTAGGGAAGCTGTAGCTGGCTTGCTCGGCCACGGGTGTGCCACCAAGCTTGGTGATAACATCGGTCAGAGCGACCACATGCTGGTGCTCATGATCGCCGAACATCTTGAAGAGGTCAGCCACCTGGCCGCTAAGCAGGCCGCTGGCGTTGACCGCGCGATAGGCGGCATCTTCAACGTGCTCAAGTGTCAGTGCGAACATGAGGATATCCATGTCGCTGTTCAAGCCGGCTGCGGAAGCGATTTTGACGCCAAGAAGCTGGCCGGGGGTCAAGCTGGTTGCACCGAAAAGGGCAGCCGCGCCAACCGCTGCTCCCGAACCCATCAGGAACTTGCGGCGAGATAGACCCTTAGGGGCGTTGCCTTCGTCTTCAGGCAGAATCATGTTGCTCATATTGTGCTCCTATAAATAGATCTTTATGCAGTCAGCAGGTGCTAACTACTTGTTGAAGAACGGTGTAACTTTGGTCAGGACCTCAGCAGGGGTGAGAGGAGACACAAAGGCATCGGGAACAGGCGGTTGGCCGAGCAGGAATCGTATCAATGCTGTATGTCGTCCTTCTACCTGCATAATGCTCGCGGCAGCAGCCAGGATATCCTTGTTCTGGATATAGCCGGCAGCGCCAAGGTAGGCGCTAACGCCAACTTGCTCTACGGTGGCAAGGACGCCCAACACCTGCTCACGGGTGTCGAGAGGTCCGGCAGCGCCGAAGTTATAGTTGCCCTTGGTCACAGGTGTGCCGCCGAGCTTCTGAATTGTAGCCTGTACTGCGTCCACGTGCGCTTGCTCATGCTGTCCGAAGAGCGTCACGTACTGCAGGTCTCGTCCTTGCAACTTACCCGTGCCCAAAAGAGTTTTATAGAGCGTCGCCTCAAAGAACTCAAGCGTAAGGGCGTAGTTCAACACGTCCAGGTCGTTCTTGAAGGGCGCGTCCTGGGCGAAGGCCAACCCTCCACCTTTGCTGGCGGCTAGAGCCACCGCGCTCAACATTGCCGCTCCACCAAGAGCTATCGCGCCCTTGGGAAGCGCTATTCCGCTTTCACCCACATCATTTTGGATTCCCATACGGTTATTCCTCCTGAAAATAGGGGGACTTAAGTTATAAGCCTCCCGTGTCTATTCTCCTCCCACCTCGCAGGGAGGCTCATGTATAGATTTATACGTCTCAGATTATAAATTAGATGTTTTCCGAGAGACAAATCCATTAGTTGAGTTGCACGAGCAGTAACTGTGCCACCATAGGGACGTTACCCGCCCGGTTCAGAAGCTTCAATCAGGTAGATCATCGAGAAAGCTCATTTCCCTGGCCGCGTCGCTGTCGAGCCCTGTCGAGTGGGTTGTTCAAGATTACCACAAGGACACACGCGTTGGCATCTGAAGGGTTTTCTGTTGAGGTGGAACTTCTGGTCAATGGAGTTGGTCAACGTGAGATTGCAAGAGAAGGCTAAGCACAACTTCAACCTGAGAAGGATAATCTCAAAGGGACGGCCGGCAGGAGGCTGACTTCGCTATTGATGCGGCTTGCCAGAACCCTATGATTGTTCGTATCGGCAATATAGAGCGTCGCGCCGTCTTCGCCTGGCCATACATCGACTCCGCCCGGCTCATACAGCTCTGAAGGCTCGCCTGAACCGAGAGCAGTGAGGCACTCTTTGCTCTGCATGTTATAGCGCTTTATTTTGTTGTTGTAAGTATCGGCTATGTATACGGTGCCGTCATGGTAAGTCACACCCAGACAGTGTTGCAGGCGTACCATGCCCATACCTTTGCCGTCACGGTCGCCGAACTCGAAGAGCCCCTCCCCCAGCAGAGTCTGAGTGTAGCCTGTGGGCAGGAAATCTGCGGCTCTGAGCGCGCTCGACTCGCTGTCGGCAAACAGGAGCCTGCTGCCATCTGTGGCGAGACCGCTCGGCTGGGCAAGGGTAGCACGCGGGTTAGGTCCGTCCTCTATACTCTCGCGACCGCTGCCCACGAAGGGCCCCACCTCGGATGTTGAGAGGTCCATCTGCCACAGTTGGTGGCTGCCCGACATTGCAATATAAAGATGGCCATCATGTGCCAGCAGGTCCCAGGGCGAGTTCAACAAAGCCTGCGTACCCTTGCCGCCCGAGCGATAACTGCCTTGTTCGCCATTGCCCGCGACAGTAGTGACGGTACCACCTGTAAGATCCGCAGCGCGGACGCTGTGATTCTCGGTATCAGCTATATATAAGGTCTCCTCGTGGAGAGCCATCCCTTCGGGAGCACGCAATTGCGCAGAGGAGAAGGAGCCGTCCTGGAAACCTGCCCTGCCGCTGCCGATTATCTGCGTGATCTCGGCCCGCTCGCCATCCATGCTGACGACCAGTATGCGATGGTGCCCTGTATCGGCGATGAAGAGGCGATTGCCCGGCGCGTCGCAAAGCACTTTACCGGGGAAGCGTAGAAGCGCCTCGCTCGGCGGCTCCGGGTCCGGCGAAAGATGAAGAGGTTTAGAGCTGAGCAAGCCTGACTGGCTGTAGCTGTCGATAGCGACCTGAATAACAGAGCTAAAATCGTCAAACGAAAACTCGCCGGAGTGTTGGCCGATATATTGCCCATCCGGCCCGACCAGGACAACAGTAGGCCATGCCTGCACGTTGAACGCGCGCCATGTACGGAACTGGCGATCATTTACTACCGGGTGTGCCATCCCCAGACGGCGCGTGGCTGCCCGGATGTTATCGGTATCGCGCTCGGCTATAAACTTGCCTGAATGAACGCCGACGACAACAAGCTCGTCAGCAAAAGCTTCTTCTAACCGGCTCACGGCCGGCAGTATGTGGACGCAGTTGATTCAGCCATAGGTCCAGAAATCGAGAAGAACAAGCTTACCCCGGAGCATCTCCCAGTTCAGTGGCGCGCCCCCCGTGTTTATCCAGTCGAGTCCACCTGGGAAATCAGGTGCGGCGTATGCGCCAAGCGCCTGCTGTGCCATGCCTCTGCTCCTTTCAGGACCTGCGATATAATGCCAGAAGTATAACATAGAGGCTGGAAAGAGAGTGCTCTAGAGGTACCGCACGTTTGACATGGCCTTACCCATCACGTATAATGTGTCAATAAATTGGCATATTGTGGCCTGTAAATCGGGCACTTCCGGAAGAGGAGAAAAGAGATTTAATGGTTAAGCGTACTTATCAGCCCAAGCGTATTCCGCGTAAGCGCGAGCATGGTTTTCTGTCTCGCATGCGCACAAAAAGCGGCCGCCGAGTAATATCTGCACGTCGCGCCAAAGGCCGTTGGAGACTAACGATCAGTGACCAGCCAAAGGGTGTTAGCTAGCTGCTCAGCGTGAGAACGCTGAAGCGAAGTGGGGAGTTTGAACGGGTCAGGCGCGTAGGACAGTCCTGGGCGTATGGACCGGTAGTGCTGAATGCTGCGGCTAATCATGCCGACTATGTGCGTTGTGGATTTGTCGCCGGCAAGAAGGTAGGTGGAGCTGTGCAGCGCAATCGTGCCAGGAGGCTCATGCGTGAGGCAGTCAAGCAGAAACTCTATTTGATTGCTCCCGGTTGGGACCTGATCTGGATTGCTCGACACTCTATCCTTGAGGTCAAGTTAGATACAGTGAGCAAGAGTGTCGAGGAAGCGCTCATACGAAGCAAGCTTATCCAGCGTATATAGGATGCAACGGATGGCGGCTAATCGCGTATAATAGAGAATAATAGCGACAAGGAAGCTATTATCCTTTCGCCCGGCCATGACCGGCAGAGCACTCACAGCACCAGCCCGACATATGAGAAAACCGGCACTCTGGCTTATCCGCCTCTACCAACGTACAATCTCGCTGGCACTGCCACCAAACACGTGTCGTTTTTACCCTAGCTGTTCGCACTACGGCTACGAAGCCATCGAGAAGTATGGGGTAATCAAAGGCGGGGCGATGGCTACGTGGCGTATTATGCGCTGTAACCCCTGGAACGACGGCGGCTTTGACCCCGTACCGTAAGCTACGCTAAGCTTGCGAAGAATGTGGAGATTTAGGCTTGGATGTACTAGTTTTTATCTGGAGTAGTTTCTGGCATCTGCTGCTGAATATATTGGTAGCTATCAACTCGGTTGTACACAACCCTGGTGTTTCTATCATTATCTTCACCCTCTTCATGCGTCTCCTCACAGTGCCTCTGACGATGAAGAGCTTGCGCTCCTCGCGCAACATGCAGCAAATACAACCTCTAATCAAGGAGATACAGAAGAAGTATCCGAAGGACAAGGCAAAGCAGCAAGAAGAGACGATGCGTATCTACCAACAGTACGGGGTGAACCCGGCTGCAAGCTGCTTACCGATGTTCATTCAACTTCCCATCTTCATCGGTCTGTACAGCGCCCTACGCTTTACTCTGGACATTCATACCGGTACCCCTGCCCAGATTACTGAGCACCTGGGCGAGTTGAAAGGCATCCTCTTCAACACCGGCTGGGTAAACGACGCGAACTTTGCCCAACCCTTCTTGTGGGTGTCAAGCCTCGCCGCCGCCGACCCTCTGCATATATGGCCTGTACTTTCGGGCGTCTTCCAATTTATCCAGAGCCGCATGTCGTTGCCTGTGCGAGACCCTAGCCAGCCTATAGACTCGCAGACAAAGATGATGCAGAACATGATGCAGTTCATGCCTCTTTATATCGTTTTTATATCGCTGGGCTTTCCAACAGGCACAGTTGTCTATTGGGCATTCTCCAGTCTTTTCGGTGCTGTACAGCAATATTTCATTACCGGCTTCGGCACCCTGCCCAACCTGCCTGGCCTCGGTTTCCTGCCCAGAAAGCAGCCACCCGCGCCGCAGCCTTTACCACTGCCTGTGGCTTCTACCGACGAGAGCGACACCACGTCTACAGCTATAGCAAAGCCCAAACCGAGTGGAGTAATGGGCTGGATGATGAGCAAGGCGCTAGAGGCGCAGGAGGCTCAGAAGGCGTCGCCCGAGCAAAATGGGGGTAAGGCTACGAACGGCAAGGCAAGCGCCAGCAGGAGCGCGGTACGCACAGCAACCGTTATCGAAGGTGAGATAGTGAAGGGACGCGGTAGCGTTATGAACAGCAGAAAGGGTACCCTTGCCGCAGAAGGCAATGAGGTGCATGAGGTGTCGACCTCCACTATGAAACATGCCTCGGATTTGAAGTACCGGGCCAACGGCAATGGAACAGGTGATGGCACCGCAGCAGAAATAGACACCCTTCCACGCAAGAGAAAAAGCAAACGATAAGGTCCTGGATCTATGCCAGGAACACGCAGCTAAAGGCGCATGAACCTGACAGGCGGGCAGGATTGTCTAAGAATAGGAGGAATAGGCTTTGCGACAGGTGGACATACAGGCGCTCAGCGTTGAAGAGGCGGTCAGGTTGGCACTGGAGCAACTGGGTCGTACCCGCGACCAGGTAAAAGTAGAAGTACTCGCTACTGATCCCAACGGAGATGAAGTTCTGGTGAGAGTAATCGCGCCTGATCTACCCGGCTCACAGTCGCAAGAAGAGGCTTCGCCCAGGAGCCGCAACTTCAGCGATCTATCGGCGCGCACCCGTGAGAAAGGCCGAGATCGAGGTGACCGTGCAAGCCGCCCCGGTTATGGCGACCGAGGGGGCACTTCCCGGCAAGCTGAGCCAGGTAACCAGATCGACCTTGATGAGGTAGAGCCTGGCAACGAGATAGAGCCCGGCAACGAAGCAGAGCCCGGCAACCGCGTAGGCGAGGGCGCCTTGCCCGAACGTGGTAGAGGAGACTACGGCAATAG
>JALYYZ010000039.1 GCA_030945985.1 Chloroflexota bacterium | reverse complement strand
GCTATACGTAGGGCTACACGCGCTAATCATCAGCCTGTTGAGCGGACTGGGACCTATCAGCAGACACGAGTGGGGACAGAGATATTTGCTGCCTGCTTACCCTGCACTGATTGTGCTCAGCCTGCTTGCAGGCACCAATACTTGGAGAATAATCAAAGATAGCTATAGCAAAAATACGGCCCGGCTCTTCTTATCTATCGGCCTGTTGCTGTCACTGATGGGTGCGGGGTTCTCGGTAAGGGGATATGTGGCACTGTACAGTGAGCGCACACAGGTCGTCTCCTGGATTAACCTGACGCGCTCCTTACCTGGACGTGAGCCGCTTGTTACCGACACATGGTGGTTGCCCCTGAACCTTGCAGCCGATTTCTACTCGCGGCCTATAATGCTCGCTGAAGGAAACGAGCGGCTGGCGAAGTGGGCCATTGACATGAGAAGCATAGGGGTACAAAACTTTGGCCTGATGACCGGCGACCAGGCGCTATTCGGCGGGAAGTGGATATCAAACGTGCCGGGCCTGCATAGTGACGGGGGTCCACAGGAAGCAAGAGGCATGTGGCTGCAAAGGTACACATTGGACCCGAGGTGAGACATGACTAACTTGATGCTGGCAGTAAGTGTTATAATATGCATTGCAGAAACACCAAATAGTGGCGCAAGCTCGGTGAGAGGTTATAAGATGGAGCCACTGGACATCCGGGTTGGAGATTTGTACACACTTCGCAAGCCCCACCCCTGCGGCAGTTATGATTGGCGAGTTGTGCGTATAGGCGCGGATATCGGCATGAGATGCATGAAGTGTGACCACAAAGTGCTGATACCTCGTACAGAATTTGAACGTCGCGTGAAAAAGCTGGTGCAAAGGACCGAAGTGTGAAACTTAGGGCGGCAAACACCGTAACTACTAAATAGCGTTTTAGCAACCATAACAAACCAACCGAGAGCATATGATCCAAGAACAAACCGCCGATGTGAAATCTGCTTCACTCTTAGACGTAATCAAGAACCGCAACTTTACCAAGCTGTGGATGGCGCAGATCCTCTCGCAGACCGCACAACAGATCGTCAACTTTGCCCTGGTGCTTCAGGTAAACAGTATTACACACTCCAGCACAGCCGTGTCGGGAGTTATTATCGCATTCACTGTACCTGCCATTCTCTTTGCAGCCATAGCCGGCGTCTTCGTCGAGCGCAACTCCAAAAAGACGATGCTTGTGTTGACCAACGTGCTGCGCGGCGTGATGGTACTGGCGTATGTCTTCACCGACTCGAAGTGGGGAGTGGGCGCGGTGCTACCTATCTTCTACATAGTTACACTGCTTTTCTCGTCAGTCAGCCAGTTCTTCAACCCGGCAGAAGCCTCTATGATACCGCTGCTTGTGAAGAGGGAAGAGCTGGTGGCCGCCAATTCCCTTTTCAACCTGACCTTGCCTGCGACCCAGCTAGGTGGCTTTGTCATTCTCGGGCCTTTGCTCCTCAAGACGGTTTTTCATAATACTAATTTCAACGGTCTTTACGTTGTGATCTTTGTGCTGTGCATCGCGGCTGCCGGGTTGACCTACCTATTGCCCCAGGACGATCGCGACAGCACACTAGCTGGACAGCGAGAAAAAGGCGAGAAGGTGAAAGTCGCTGCCGTGGCCGCCGGAGCCGGTCAAATAGCAAGGAGCGGATACAGGGTTGCCCTGGATGAGCTCGCTGAAGGCTGGCACTTTATACGCCGGGACCACGTGATAATGAGCGCCATCCTCTACTGGTCGGTTGCCATAGCCGTTTTCATGATGCTCGGCACTATTGGCCCCGGCTTCCTGGAGAACGTGCTCCAGATAGACCCTAACCAACTCATTTATATATTGATGCCGGGTGGAGTCGGTCTGGTGATCGGGGTGCTGATCGTCGGGCGTGTATCCACACCTAGGAACCGTGATACCACCATAAACTGGAGCCTGTTGGCCGCTGCGATCACCCTGATAGTCTTCGCGCTCATCTATCCTGTCTTACACTACCTGTACAACACCTTCGCGCACCGCGACCCATCCGAAATGGTGATCCTGAGCTTCCTGGGACTGCTCACTCTAATCCTGGGGATCTCCAACAGCTTCATATCGGTGCCTGCCCAAACCGCTCTGCAAGAACGCTCACCTGAAGATATACGCGCGCGGGTCTTCAGCGCCTTCTATACTGTCAGCAACGCGATTCTACTTGTGCCCGTCTTCTTTGCAGGGGCACTGGCCGACTGGATCGGATACGTACCTACAGTTACAGCAATTGGCCTGATCGTGTTGCTGATAGCGGGGGCTGGATTACTACGCCGGAGGAAGAACGGCCCTCCAACCGTGCCACTCTCGGGGGTTGCCAGAGCGCAAGAAGTTGAAGCCGCGCTCGCCACAGCAGCGCCAGGACAACGACCTATACCTGCCGCGACACAGCAGGAAGCCCTGGGCACCAAAGGCGAGTTAGGCGAACCCGCAGCGCAATAGCCGGCCCACTAAGCCCATCACGCGGAGTGGGTACGCCACCTGCCCGCGCTGCAAGACTGATAAGGAGCCCTATGTCAGCTATTAGCATAGAGAAGGGTGCGCTCGGCACCGGCTGGCAGCCGCTCTCCTCTCCCGACAACCTTGAGACCCCATCCGCCGAATGGTGGCTCGCCGTCCTGGAGCGCGCGCTCTTATCGCGAGCGATGGACGACCTTGAGGTGAGCAAAGAGTACAGACCCAACCCGGACAAGCCCCAAGAAGGCAAGCTCAAGTTCCAGTTCGGGGCTAAAGGTCATGAAGTGCCGCAGCTAATAGCTGCTTCCCTCCTCAACCACCCCCATGATGGCGCTACAGTTTACTACAGGTCTCGCCCGCTCATGTTAGGCGTAGGTCTATCCCCTTTTGAAGCGTTCGCCAGTAATATGCACAAGCTGGAAGGCGTATCGGGCGGGCGCGATATAGGAGTAGTGTTCAACCACAAGCAGCCGGGCGGCGTAACCGTCTTGCCCGCCTCCGGTGATGTGGGCGCGCAATTCACACCGGCGATCGGCTGGGCGCAAGCTGTGCAATATAGAGCTTCTGTTATGAAGCAGCAGGAGTATAGCGGCGCTATCGCGTTGGCGCATGCGGGCGACGGAGCAACCGCTACCAACGGCTTCTGGAGCGCGCTCAACATTGCGGCTCCGCGCAAGCTACCCTACGTAATGCTGATTGAAGATAACAAATACGCTCTTTCTGTGCCCTGGCGCTATCAGACAGGCGCTGCTTCGATTGTTGAGAACCTGCAGAGCTTCAAAGACTTCAATATACAATCGGTCGAAGGCGGGGACGTAGTAGAGTTGTACCAAGCGCTTCGCGGCGCTATAAACATGGCAAGAGTGGGAGATGGAGCGCAGATGGTGCATGTAAAGGTGCCGCGCCTTACCGGCCACAACTGGCAGGACCCGGCAGCCTACAAGTCCGCCGAGGAGAAAGAACTCGACGCGCAACGCGATCCTATGTCGCGCTTAATTGCCTATCTGCAAGAGGAGCACAGCGTACCTGCTGCGCAGATCGAGGAGATGCGTGAAGAGGCAACCAGGTTCGCCCGAGAGCAGGCGGAAGCGGCATGGGAGAGGGGCACAGAACCCCAAACAGAGGATGCTCTCAACTACATCTTCGCCCCACCCGCCACAGTGCAGGAGACGCTACCTGTAACCGAAGGCCCGCGCCTTACTATGCAGCAAGCCATTGGACAGACGCTGAAAGACGAACTGGAGCGCGACCCGAGCATAATCGTCTTCGGGGAAGATGTAGGGGCATTTGGCGGCGTTCATAGAGTAACGGATGGCCTGCAGGCACGCTTTGGCGAAGGGCGGGTATTCGACACCAGCCTCAACGAGGAGGGCATAATAGGCCGTTCAATCGGCATGGCGATGAACGGGCTGAGGCCCGTGCCGGAGATACAGTTCCGTAAGTATGCTGACCCTGCACACGAGCAGATCACCGACGCCGGCAGCATACGGTGGCGCACCCATGGGCGCTTTGGCGGCCCTATCGTGTTGAGGATACCTGTTGGCTATCAGTTGATGGGGGGTGATCCCTGGCACGCGGTATGCGGCGAGTCGATCTTTGCTCACCTGCCGGGCTGGAAGATAGCTTACCCATCGTCGGCGGCAGACACGGTGGGTCTCTTGCGTACAGCGCTACGTGGGGATGACCCGGTGGTCTTCCTCGAACATAGGCTCCTGTACCGATCAAGAGAGGCCAACACTACCTACCCTGGTACAGACTACATGCTGCCTTTCGGCAAGGCTCGGACGGTGAGAAAAGGTGACGACGTACTTATTGTCACCTGGGGCGACAGCGTCTACCGCTCGATGGTGGCGGCAAACGCGGTAGCCCAATCGACGGGAGCCGAGACTCGCATAATCGATCTGCGCACTGTGGTACCCTGGGACCATGACGCTGTCATGCTCGCCGTAAAGAAGATTGGGCGGGTGTTGATCGTGCATGAGGATACAGTTACATGTGGCTTCGGGGGCGAGGTAGCTGCGCAGATAGCAGACGAGGCGTTCGTCTACCTCGACGCGCCTGTACGTAGGGTTGCTGCGGAGGATGTACCATCGCCATGCCACCCGAACCTCTTTGAGGGTGTCATGCCAACATCAAAGAAGATACAAGAAGCGCTGGAGTCGCTAGTAAGGTTCTAATGCTTCTTTAGGGTACCTATAGCTGCTACCTTGTACGCGAATGATAGGAGAACAAATAATCAGAACCCTGCGGATTTCTGTTGTTTATTCTTCATAGATAATTTTTTCTCCCAGGAAGAATGCAACCTGGCATCACACGGCGCATTGTAATTGCATAGCGCCTGGTGCAGCTTCCAGCCACCTCTTGGGAAAGAGCGCTCTTTTCCAGGAGCAAAGAAATCAAAACCGCAGGGCTTTGATTTCTTTGTGTTCCTTTCAGAAGCCAAGAGGTACATGAAGCTGCACCAGGTACAAAGATCCATCCTTTATCCATTGAATAGCAGGGCAAATAAGGGGTGGATCTTTGCTTTCCAAGAGGATTTACCTGCACAAATGTGCTATAATAAGAGTGCAGAATTTACGTAAAAAGCTCATTGGGCGGTCGGTTTGACCGCCCTTTGTGGCCGTTTCTAGAGACATGGGGAGTGCTTGCATGCCGGAGTTTAGAGTAGTTTCTGATTTCAGGCCCACGGGGGACCAGCCGGAGGCCATAGACAATATAACAAAAGGCATCAGCGAGGGGTTCAAGCACCAGACTCTGCTCGGAGCAACGGCAACCGGAAAGACATACGTTATGGCCATGGTAATGGAGAGGATGCAGCGCCCAACGCTGGTGCTAGCGCATAATAAGACCCTGGCTGCCCAGCTTTACCAGGAGTTCAAAGACTTCCTGCCTGATAATGCTGTTGAATACTTTGTCTCTTACTACGATTACTACCAGCCCGAGGCGTACATCCCTCGTAGCGACCTCTATATCGAAAAAGACGCCGACATCAACGAGGAGATAGACAAGCTGCGCCACGCGGCTACGCGAGCCTTGCTCGAGCGTAGAGACGTGGTTATCGTTGCTTCAGTGTCCTGCATATTCGGTCTCGGCTCGCCTGATGAGTATGGTAGCACCACTTTGACTCTCAGGAAGGGCGAGAGCTTCAGGCGTAACCAGATCCTCAGAAAGCTGATAGACATGCATTACACCAGGAACGACCAGTCGCTCGTGCGCGGCTCGTTCAGGGTGCGGGGTGACACCATCGAGTTGCACCCTGCTTATGAGGAGATCGGGCTCCGTTTCGAGCTATGGGGCGATGAAGTTGAACGTATCCTGGAGTTCGATCCTCTCACAGGAGAGGTGTTGATGGAGCGAGTAGAGTCGACCATCTACCCGGCCAAGCACTTTATAACCACTGATGAAAAGTTGGTAGCCGCCATCAAGGATATAGAGGCCGAGATGACCGAGCGCGTGGCGGAGTTGCGGTCTGAGGATAAGATTGTAGAAGCCCAAAGGCTGGAGCAGCGTACCAAATACGACCTGGAGATGCTCCAGGAGACGGGCTATTGCTCCGGCGTTGAGAACTACTCGCGGCACCTATCACGGAGGCAGGCAGGTGATACTCCTTCTACCCTTCTTGACTACTTCCCGCAAGATTGGCTGATAATGGTTGATGAGTCGCATATAACCCTCCCGCAGGTGCGTGGCATGTATGGCGGCGACCATGCGCGCAAAATAAATCTGATTGATTACGGGTTCAGACTGCCCTCCGCAGCAGACAATCGACCACTGACCTTCGCCGAGTTCCAGGAGCACATCAAACAGGCGGTCTATGTTAGCGCCACGCCTGGCTCTTACGAGCACGAGCATAGCGAGCAAGTAGTGGAGCTTATCATCCGCCCCACCGGGCTGATTGACCCTTCGATAGAGGTCAAGCCGACCCAGAACCAGGTGGATGATCTGGTCGCACAGATAAAGGAGCGAATAGCGAAAGGCCAGCGTACGCTTGTAACCACGCTTCGCACCAAGTTTGCCGAGCAGATCGCGGACTACCTCAAAGAAGTAGGCATCAGGGCGCACCATCTCCACCACGAGATCGACACACTTGAGCGAGTAGAGATACTACGTGACCTACGATTGGGTATATACGACGTTGTGGTGGGTATCAACCTGCTCAGGGAAGGGTTGGACCTGCCTGAAGTGTCGCTCGTAGCGATTCTAGACGCAGACAAAGAAGGCTTCTTGCGCTCCAGGGATGCCCTTATCCAGCAAATAGGCCGAGCGGCGCGCAACGTTGAAGGGCACGTCATTATGTACGCTGACGTGGTAACGCGCTCCATGCAGGCAGCAATTGAAGAAACCTATCGCCGCCGCGAGATCCAGATACGGCATAACCTTGAGCATGGTATCGAGCCGGCAACCATCCAGAAGCAAGTTCGCGACATCACCGAGCGAGTGCGAGCGGTAGCCGAGGAGAAAGCAGAGTATGATGTGTCGCCCACCGGCGAGATCACGCTCAATAGAGACCAGATGGCGCGCATGGTCAAAGAGCTGGAGAGCCAGATGAAGTCCGCCGCCAAGATGCTCGAGTTCGAGAAGGCAGCTGCACTAAGGGATAAGATTGTGGAGATACGCAGGGCTATGGAGGTAGAGATCTAAGCTCGCTACTTCCCTTCAGTGAATCTTCTCGGCGAAGAACAGCTTTCTCCTCAAGAACAAACAAATGGGAACCCTGTGGGTTCCTATTTGTTTGTTCCGCTTCCGCTCATATACGAGATCAATGGGAAAATCACCTGATTGGGACAGAAAAAGAAGGAAAAGACAGTTGTCTCTTCCTTCTTTTCTGTCTATTGCTATGATGCTGAGCTACACGAAGAATGAACCCAACAGGAAGCTGCCTATGAACATCAACGTTAGGGCATTCACAGCATGCCACCAACCCAGGCGACTGAGTATCCAATCGTTTACATGCAGAGGATAGCTACCCCGCAGCATAGAGATGCCCCCCAGCACGGCAGGCGCCCCTCGTAAAAAGCCATACATCATGCCGATCATTACAGCGGAGCGGACAGATGTAGCCCCTGCTATAAGCTCCCACAGAAGTAGTAGGTAAAAGCCGGTGTAGGGAATAAAGGTGAAAATACCCATACCGAGCACGAGACCATAAAGGGTGTTGCCTGTGAGGCGGCTCGAGCGCTGCCATGATTTGGGCACCTGCCAGCCAAGCTGTAGTGTTGGCAAACGGACGATATTCAACTCGCGCAGAGTGAACAGCACAGCTAATATACCTAGCAGCGCTACGGTCCACTGTCCCATCACAGCAGAGAGCAAGAGGCTAAGGCTGCGCCCTAGGCTGCCAACCAGCAGGGCCAACAGACCGGCGCCCAGCGTTGAAGCCAGGGTGTACATGATTATTCGTGCCAGCCAGTAGAGTTTGTCTTTTGCCGCCTCGCCGAGGGGCACGATCACAAGGATCATATTGACCCCTCAGGCAGAGGAGGTCTTGGAAATCCCCACGACCGCTGCGAGAAGTAGCGCCATCGCCAGGCCGGAGCCCATCCAGGGCCGAGCTACACCCGGCACGAAGGCAGCGAGCAGAATCCCCGACGCGGCCATGACGACGGTAAGAGCGAGAACACCATACACCCATAGCCGCACGTTTCTACCTGGAACAGGCATATTTGCCTGTTCTGAAACACTTTCTCCCATCTGTTCCCCTTAGCGGATACTTGTACCTTGTATGGTCTTGCGCACCGTCGATACAGCCTGCTCACCCAGCACCACTATTGCTACAGTAAGCAAAGAGAGCAAAATCACAGGCACTGATTCGGCCAGGTTACCGTTGCCCCCCGGCCCTGCGATAAGAGCCAATTTACCGGCGGTGGCGCCATTTAGGGCGGCATCTACCGAGAGCCACCCGTCGAAGCTGACCGCAAGCAGCACGGAGAGGAGAAGGAGCGCGACGTTACGAACCGCAGCGACAGGAGTAAGTTGCTCTGCCGAGATGCGCCCAAAGCAGTGACACGACTCCCCCTGCCAACGTGCCAGGTCGTAAAGAACCAATGCTGTAAAGAGGATGAACATCAGCACTGATGCAACTGAAGCAACACGCGTCAACAGGCCAAACACCAGCATAAAGCCGACAACGATCTCGAGGTAAGGAAAGGTGTAGGCGATGAATTGTCCGGAGCCTTTGGGCAGAAAGGGATAACGTGCCATGCTCGCGGCTGTGCCCTCGCGATCAGCCATCTTGCCAAGTGCCGAGGCAAGAAAAACCCCGCCCAGGCATAAGCGAACAAAGAGCAAGAAATATGATGAAGTGAAGAACTCGAACATCAGCCTAATTATAGATATGAGCTTGAGCACAGTCAAGGCTCGATAATATAGATTATACCTGCTTGAATTGCTCGAACGGCTGGCGGCAGTTATGGCAGTAGTAGATAGCTCGGCAGAGGGTAGGGCCGAAAGCATTTTCCATAACCGTCTTGCGCGAGTTGCAATAAGGACACTCTACCACCTGGGTGAGCTGGATGATGTTGCCGCGCGGCGCGGGCATTGTACGCTGCGGAGGAGCAAATCCCGATTGCTTGAGCACCTCACGACCCTTCTCACTAATACGATCGCTCGTCCAGGGTTCCTCAAAGGTGGCTCGTACTCCTATGGTATGCTCGGGCGCCAACGCTTGTAGGCGCTCTCTGACGCTATCCTTGATGTAATCAAGCGCAGGGCAGCCGGCAAAGGTAGGCAGCAGCTCTACATCGATGCTGCCTTCGCCTACAGCAACCTTATGCAGTATGCCCAGGTCGACTATAGAAAGGTATGGTATTTCAGGGTCCATCACATCCTGTAAGGCACTGCGGACTTCTTCTTCTGTTACTGTCTGTATAATGTTCATATTTCAGCCTCATTCCTCTAATCGTTGGTCATGAGCAGCTAAGGATAACTACTCGCTTTTAGCATCCAAGCCCGTAGGCATGAATAGTTCCTACCAAACAGCTTCTGGGCACGGGACGCCCACAGCATTGCTCTTGCCGGCTTGTCCGAAGGCAGGACTATCTTCTACCAAACCGCCTCGGGGTCAAGCCTGTAAACCGAGGTCATCTCTTCCCAAAGAGCAGTGAACTCATCTAAATGGTTGCCTTGCCTGCCGCCGTAAACAGGCTCGATTGTAGGCTGGTAGAGGCCCGTGCGCTCGTCTTTGCGGACGGGGAACGGGAGGCCCAGGTTATCGAAGTAGGGCGCGATCTGCCCCAGCCAGTCGGCCCGCAGATCATGGAATGAGCGCGACAGGATACCCTCCGACATAAGAGACTCCTCACCGGAGAGGGGTTCCCATATACCGAGCGCGTCAGGCCAGAGAGCATTTAGCGCCCCTTCCAGGTGGTAACGAGAGAGGGGGCTGAGCGTGGCTAGCCTGTTGATCCACATGTCGCCATGCATCAAGTGATACTTTTCCTCCCTGATTATCTTCTGCGTAGCATTTGCGAGTGGCGTATACAGGCTGCTCGAAAGGGCATCTAGGCGAATCGTATCTGCGGTGTCATAAAGGAACTGGCGGGTCACGGCATAGGCCCAGTCCATATCGCGATGCTCCATCAGCCTGCAAGATAAGTACTCATGCGGCTGCCTGGCGTAGGCCAACTTGTCGGCGCTGGTACCTGTGAGTTCCTGGAGCATCTCGTAGAAGATGCGAGCATGGCCGATCTCGTCCTGTGCCATCGAGGAGAATGAGACGTCTTCCTCAAGAAGAGGCGCAATGCCTGTCCACTCCGAGTTGCGATAGCCAAGTATAAACTCGTCATCGGCCATGCTGAGGAGTAGGGTTTGTAACGGTTGCTCTAACGAATCTGTCATAAAGTACCTGGCTTTAGGCTTTGAACATGTTATCTATTTGTGGGCTTTGCTTCCATATTAGCTCGGCCTGTTTGAAACTCTTGAGCAGAGCGCTCACTTCGGCGTAAAGGTACTGCAAAGCAGGAGCTTTCACGCGGTATTCGCCCTTGAGCTGCTTGACCATCAGTTCCTTGCAGCTATAAATGGTAACGGTGTGGTCGCTCGGCAGCCTGTCCGTTAGAGTGAGGATCTCTTGAAGCTGAGTCATGGCAGCGGCCAGCGTCATGTACTCGGCCTCGTCCTGTCCGTGCTCACCTGCGTGCTTCACGCTATACGCACGTTTGTTGCCTTCTTTGTTCCATATGATGTAACTGCCCGAGGATGATGTTCGATGGACGCTACTCTGTTTTGTCCGCAAGGCCAACGTATAATCCGCCCCTTTTAGCCAGTCGTTAGTGCCTGGTGCTGATTCGTCGCCTGCGGATGGGGCTACGGGTAGGCCAATCTGAGCCAGAGCCTTCTCCCCAGGCATTTCTCGCCCGGTAGCGGCCTGGGCAGCGCGGAAGCGATCGTAGATCTTCCCATCGAAATTGAAGGCGGCACGACTGGCCAGCTCATCTGCTGCCTCGTTGTACTGGTTGCCCGCGTGACCCCTCACCCATTGCAAGCTGAACGGTTTAGCCAGTACATCGTTGGCCTGCCCGGAGATCCTGTCCAGCGCCGGCCATAGATCTGTGTTCTTCTTACGCTGCCACTTGCCGGTTGCACAGTAAATCACATACTGGCTGTCACTCCAGATCTGAACATGCTTAGCAGAGCAGCCATTGCTTCCCAGGTGATACAAAGCCTGGCAAGCAGCAAGCACACCGGCTATTTCCGCCCTGTTGTTGCTGGTGAACGGCTCGCTTTTGCGTGCCGGTATATACCCGCCCAGGTCAAGGCGCGCAGATGGGGCAGGCCGTGTGGAGGATGTGCTGCTTACAGGCTGCTCGAAGCCCACGACTACGGCAGCGAAACCGGCGGGCCCGCCAGGGTTACGCACAGGAGCCGAGCCATCTGTGTAGATTTCTACTGCGCTGCAAGTCTGGAATGCCTGCCACGCTCCCGGCTCCTGGGCCAGGCTACTCTGGACAACAGCCTGGGCTATTTCCCACTCAAACAATATCAAAACCTCATCAAAGCCGGGCAGCGGCAGTTGGTGCTGTGTTGGGTAGACTCGACGCTTCATAGGATAAAATAATCAGCATGCAAAGCCCGTTCGTCCCCATATGCGGCCTGTCAGTCGGGCTGCTGGCTGCCGGCCACAGCGCCCCTTGTAGCTCTCAAAGTGTCGCGCACCGAGTAGCCGCCAACCGTGCGATACGACCTGTCCACGGCCGGAGGGTGGAGCAAATCCTGGTCATCTATCTCGACAATAGCTTCTCGGGGCACCACCCAGAGACGATAGCTCTCCTGGCGGCGTGCGTAGAACTCACGGGCATAGAGAATTGCCATCTCGGCATCGGGCGCGACAATATTCCCGCTATGCTCGAAAGCTTTGCCCTCACGCGGCTGAGTGAATACCTCAAAGACGCGACCTTCGGGACTACGACCGTTCTCAGGGTGCCGCATCTCCGTTTCAGGCTGCGGCCCCTCGTTAGGAACTACACCAGGGGCGCTCGTCTCCATGTCAGGCAACCAACTCTGCTTCGCCCATGACCGCATCACGAACCCACTGGGTGTCGGCATAAGCATGGCGGCGCAGATCGAGGCGCTCCTGGCTTCGTGGCCCGTGTCCGGTAACAACCATCTTGAGTTCGTTCCAGTCGGGTTCCGTGTAGCGCCACGCGTTAGCCTCTGTATCGAAATGGAGTTCTGAATCAGGGATCGTAAGACCTAGCTCCAATATCTTAGGGATGTACTTCGCGAAAAACTCCTGGCGCA